>JALOTU010000475.1 GCA_025457725.1 Verrucomicrobiota bacterium | reverse complement strand
CGCAGATGAGGACGGAGAAGTGGGGTTGAGTGATCTGCCGTGACGACTCTGTTGGACCAGGATGGAAATTGAGGGGGGAAGTGGTACGCGAGGCGGGGGTCGAACCCACAACCTTCGGCTCCGGAGGCCGACGCTCTATCCAATTGAGCTACTCGCGCAAGGGCACCCAGATCTTACCCCAGCCTCTCCGGTCCTCAATCAAATTGTGAACTGATACGCCGCCTTGATATCCGGTGGGGGACCCGTATGATCGTTCCTGTCGAGTGGAAAGCTGGCGGGCGGCAGCCTCGACAACCGAACAACATGGCTCGAAATCGCAGGACTTGGAACTCCATGGAGGAATTGCGTGTGGCGGCGGACAAGGGTGATCCGCAGGCGCAAAGCACGTTGGGTGTCTGTTACCAGACCGGGCAGGGGGTGACGCTGGATTACGAGACGGCGGTTCGATGGTTTCGCAAGGCTGCGGACCAGAATGATTCGGTCGCGCAGTGCTATCTGGGGTTCTGTTATCTGTCCGGCCAGGGGGTGCCGCAGGAATTCGGTCAGGCGGCCAAGTGGTTTCGCGAGGCGGCGGAGCAGGGGGATGCGGCTTCGCAGTTCAACCTGGGGGTGCTCTACGAAACGGGGCAAGGGGTCCCGCAGAATTATGCCGAAGCCATCAAATGGTATCTGGCGGCAGCCGAACAGGGTGAGCCCCAAGCCCAGTTCAACCTCGGCGTGTTTTACGAAACCGGCCAGGTGGTGCCGCAGAATTTCGAGGAGGCCGTCAAATGGTATGAACGGGCGGCGGAACAGGAGATCGGTCCCGCCCAGTGCAATCTCGGTTTGTGTTACCAGTCGGGCCGGGGTGTGGAGCAGGACATGCAGAAAGCCATCCATTGGTTTCTGCGCGCGGCCAAGCAGGGCGACAAGACCGCGCAGCACAACCTGGGAATCTACTACGCGAGTGTCGGGGCTCAGCCACCCGAGCCAGTGGAGGGGGAGGAGCCGGCAACGACCGGACCGGAATGAGCTGTTGCCGTCCAAGTGACCGGTTTTCCCGGCCTCGCTTCAAAAAGACAGATATTGGACCCCGCCTTTCGCACGTTACATTGTGCCAGCCGCCGGAAGCCAGTGGTGACTGTGCCGGAGGAAAGAAACGCCGTGCTGCAGCCGCGCGGATTTTGATCGCGCCGGCAAGGAACAGGCTTTCAAATGCCCCGGCTCCGGTATAGCCTGTGGACGTCAACGCCAACTCCGCTCGATGCCCAGGGTTCTCATCATAGAAGACGACGCCGACCAGCGCGAGATACTTGCGCTGTTCGCGCGTGAAGCGGGTTGGGAGGTGTCCGAGGCGCCGGATGGGGAGTCGGGAATCAAGGCCGCCCAGGCCGATCCCCCGGACCTTGTTTTCTGCGACCTGCTCATGCAGGGCGTGAATGGCTTTCAGGTGTGCCGGGCCATCCGCAACGACGCGTCGCTCCGAAGCACGCGCTTGGTGGTCACGTCGGGCCGTGTGTTTGAGGCGGATCGCGCGGCGGCGTTGGAGGCCGGGGCGAGCGATTATCTGCAAAAGCCGCTCAATCTCAACCGGGTTCAGGAAATCCTCGACAGCTTCCCCGCGCCGAAAGCCAAAACCCCGTCGCCTTCCTCCGCGGACAAATCCTCCCCCGCGGAGGGTCGGGCCTGCATACGATTCTGGGGAGTGCGCGGATCCATTGCGTCCCCCGGTCCGGGCACGGTTCGATACGGCGGCAACACCTCGTGCGTGGAGGTGCGTGCCGCAGGGCAGATCATCATCCTGGATGCGGGCACCGGCATGCGGGCGCTGGGACGCCGGTTGATGGAGGAATACAAGGGCCGTCCCCTGCACTTGAACCTGCTGCTGTCGCACACCCACTGGGATCACATCCAGGGCCTGCCCTACTTCGCGCCGTTGTATCGTCCCGACGCGCATCTGCGGGTGTTCGGTTATGAAGGCGCCCGCTCCAGCCTGTCCGCGGTGTTGTCGAGCCAGATGGAGAGTCCGTTTTTTCCGGTGGGCCTGCACGATGTGCCCAGCCATTTTGAAATTGAGGAGCTGCGGTCGATGCGATTCGACATCGGTCCCGTGCGGGTGGATTCCTGGTTTGCGAATCATCCCGGCATTTGCGTGGGCTACCGCCTGACCACCGCCGGGGGGAGCCTGGCGTTTTTTCCCGACAACGAACCGCCCTCCCGGCAGCAGCAGGCCCGGGCCGCCGCCGGGTTGCCGGAGGAACATTCCGCCGCCTACGCCGAGAGCGAGGAGGCGCGACTGATCGAGTTTATCAAAGGGGTGGATGTGCTCATCATGGACGCGCAATACACTTCAGAGGAGTACGCGGCCCATGTGGGCTGGGGCCATGCCTGTGTGGATGATGTGGTCCGGCTCGCACTGGCGGCGAAGGCGCGCAGGCTCGTCCTGTTTCACCATGATCCCGACCACGACGATACCATGATTGACCGCATGCAGGATCACGCCCGGGTGCTGGCCCGAGCGGTGGAGGGCCGGCTCGATGTGGTGGCCGCCTACGAGGGATTGGAGATCGACTTTGGCCGCAAAGACTGAG
>JALOTU010000474.1 GCA_025457725.1 Verrucomicrobiota bacterium | reverse complement strand
CGGCGCCGGTTTCATCGAATGGTTGTCCGCTGCACTCCTGCCCCGGGCTTCATCGCCCCCCGCCCCCGGAAGCATCGATCGCGTCACGACGACGAATGAGATTCTCAATCGGCCTTAAAGTCATATAGGCTGCATACGCTGCAAGACGCTGGTCCCGAACACCGACCCGCGCCAACACCTTGCCCAGGCTTCCGCGCGGCACGCAACGCCAAAACCGGTTCCAGCCCGGGCCGGATCGCCGGAGCTGTGCGTTGATCCAATCCACATATTCCGGTCGCACCACCTCGCGCAGCAAACGGACCTCGAGCGGGGGCAGCGGCAGGAGAGCGAGCGCCTGCAAATCCAGGGTGTTCCTTGCAGAGGCCGGAAGCGACATCGATTCCAAGTCCAACCCGTGTCGCCGGAAGAACCGTTGTTGCCAGGCCCGACCCAGTCGCACCTCGGCCGGCAGATTCAACATCGCCATGGCCACCTGGAGATCCGCAAACGGCGGGTAAGGCTTGAAGCCCAGTCTTTCGGGCACATGTGTCAGGTAGGAGATCAGGCCGGCCTTCAGTCGCGCCCGATGCAAGGCCTGCCAAATGGGGCACCGCAATCGGTCGGCATAAGCGGCCCAATAGGCGTCCCTGAGTTGGCCGGTATCCTCCAGAATGGACTGCTTGCTGTCGGCGTTGATATCGTGCGTGTACCCCAAAGTGCGCAGGTCGCCGGCATGCTTCAGCGAAACAGGCTCCTGAGCTCCGGAAAACCAGTCCCCAGCAAAGCCGCTCAGCAAGCCCCGCCCGGGACCCACACGGTTCAGGATCTCCGTATAGAATTCGATGTGATACATCCCATGGGCATGGGTAAATGCGCCATAAATGCGGTCCCAATCGTCAAGATGGCGGTGGAACATCCCGAGCGGAATCTGGGTCCAGGAGTAGTCCAGCCGTCGCGCCAGCTCCTGGGCGTAGATGACTTCAAAGGACTGTTCCTGCCTGTTTGAGATGCCGTAGGTGAAGGCGCGTATTCGCGACTTTTCTTCCACCATCACCGACAACACACGCGAGTCATAACCGCCGCTGACGGGCAAAACGATTTCTCCCTCCACGGACTTTTCCCATGACCGTATCCGGGCTCTAATAAGCTCCCAGACTTCGCCTTCATCGGTCTCCTTGCCAGCCAGACGCTCTGCAGGGTCTTCCAGACGCCTGACCGAGAGCCGTCCCTCCGGGTCAGCCAATAACTGGGAGGAATGGGAAAGAAACTTGACGTCCCTGACCGGAGTCTGCTCGAACACCGAGTAGCCAAAGTCGAGGTAGTTGTTGAATCCCTCCGGGTGCCATTCGAAACCTGCCAGGTCGATGACGTCGTGGATCGAGCAACCAGTCCTGCCGGTACGCTCGTTGTAGAAGAATGGCGTCGAACCAAGCCAGTCGGACTCAAAAATCAGCTTTCTCAACGGTCAACTCCTCAAGGCGATCGGGTTGCGATAGACTCACATCCAATAGGCCAATTCCCCCCGGGCATGTCCAGAGCAGCTTTGGCATCAAGCGTCAGCCCCGTTGTCTCGGCGCCGGAAAGGCGACATGCACCCAATACGCCGGGTTCATCACCCAGCCGACGGCCCGCTCGATCCGCCCCCTGGTGATGCAGAGTCAGACGTCGACGAATCCGGCCTGTTGGTGAGAGAGCGGCGCATCTTGGAAATGACCATGAAATCCTGCAACTCGTGCCTGACAAGGCCGCGCCCCATGGTGATTTCGAACCGCCGTGCATCATTCAGATGGCAGTGAATGATCTCCGCCAAAGTGTTGAGGCTGATTTCACACGGTAACACTCGATATCGCAGGAGCGTTTCGCGCGGGTCGACCGTCGAAATCAACAGATCCTGCAGGAAATTGCCCCATCGCTCTTCGAGCATGAGTTCAAACGTCGCACCCGCCAGCGCCGAGGGAAGCAGCAGGTGCGATCCATGCACTCCCACCACCAGATCGCTCACGCTGGCACGCTCGCACCACTGGCGCTCGGTCCGCTCATCCACGCTGGCGCAACGCCAATCCTTGATCCATCCGGGGAGACGTCCAGGGGAGGCTTGGCCGATGATGGCCAGGTCAAGCGCCGGCCAGTGGCGCCGCAGCCGGCTGGCGAGCCTCATCAGCCATCGGTCGCCAAGCCGCAAGGCAACCGCGGCGCGGTGAAACGGGCGATGCGCCAGCCAGCGCGAAAGCGACCCCAACCACAGCCGATCGTCCCGGGCAACGAAGGTAACCGTCGGCACTTGGGATGTCTGCGACCCGGGACGTTGCGTAAAAGGGGTGATCCGCGTGAAGCGGCTGATGTCAATATCCGCCGGATGCGGATGCGAATAGGCCACACTGAGCCACAACTCCGCCACGCGGGCCAGCTGCCCCCGGATTTCAGCCGCCAGCTTCCCGCTCCAGTGCGGGCCGTTCGGCCCGTGAAAATCCGCAGTCCAAACCGCCGCGCAACCCTCAGGCACCAGCCACCGAAGGTTGGGCGAAACCAAAATCACCAGGTCCCAGTCCGGCTTTCTGTCCAGGTAATACTGCGCGTTCAGTAGCTTCAACACACT
>JALOTU010000473.1 GCA_025457725.1 Verrucomicrobiota bacterium | reverse complement strand
CTGGAAAGCATGGCCGGGAGACTACCGGGTCCGCGGGCCGGAAGGCAAATGAGGATTTTACCCCATTCGGAGATGGCCGGTTTCCAAAGGCGGCGTGACGGGCCTGACGCGGTTCACGCGAGGCGCACCGCACGGGAGACCAGGAGCCCCAGGGCGAAGACACCAAACGCGGCGACCAGGGTGACCAGCCTGGAACCGAAGGAAACCGTTCTAGCGGCGGTGGCCTCGAGGTTGATCTCCATGTCCGCCCATTTGTTCACCTGCACGGAGCGGCGGAAGGTCAACAATCGGCCCTGTGTGGGGATGGTGGCCCGGATGGCTGACGGGGCGGTGACCGCGGCATCCTGTTGTTCGATGATGCGCTCGGCCAACCGGGTCAGATTGGCGTTGTCTTCATCACGGTTGCTGGCGAAAACCTGCTGGGCTTCCTCCTGCGTATAGGCGGCGCCTTTGCGTTGTTTGAGCTCCCGGAGTTTGCCCGCGGCCTGGTTGTCCGCGCCGGCCAGATCCGCCTGGCCCAGGTTCAATCCTATCAGCGCCTGCTGCACCCGCAGGTTGTTCAATTGCACGCGGGCGTCTTCATTGAAGGCCTTGTCGTTCTGCGAGAGGCCGTAAGCGTTGCGGAAGGCCGCACGGGCCTGTTGCGGATCGCCCCGCTGCAACAGCTGGTTGCCGACATCCATCCATTCCTCGGCCGCCTGTGTCTGTTCCTGTTGCAGCCTGGCTTCATTGGCGAGATAGCCCTGGACATTCACGGACAACGATCCCGGCACGGCCTGGTGGTCCTCAAGTTGAAGGGTGCCGCTCCAATGTTTGAGATCCCATTTCTCGTTCAAATACACCTGCCAGGTGAGGTTCTCCAGCGGCAGATCAAATTCCGGTCCCAACAGGGCAAGATCGAGGGAACCGTGTCCGGGCGACCCGATCTGGCTGGAATAGAAGAATTCCACGGGCACCGGCTTGTTGTCGCGGGTCTGTTGCTGCAGGGGGATCAGAATCTGGTCGCCCTCGCGCCAGGGCCACACGCCGTTGTCGTTCATGAAGGAAAACCAGAATCGGGCCTGGTCGGGGAGGGTGAGATGCAGCAACCGCTTGTCGCCGGGCGTCATTTCCATCCGGACCTTGGTGAGCATCACGCCTTCGTCCGAAATGACGGAGGTGAGCACGATGCTGTTGACCCGCGCAGGCAGGAGCCGCGCGGCTTCGTGACGCACCAGTTCCAGCGGCAAGTTGTAGGACGGCTCCACCAGCCGGAAGGTGTAGTTGGCCGAGTATCCGGCAATATCCTTGGTTAGGTCGCGGGGGATGGACTGATACTCGGCGGTTTGCAGTGCGGCTGGAGGCGAATCCACTTGTGCCTGGAGCCGGCCGCCGGATTGCACGGTCACGAAGCCACGCTGGAGATTCACGTCCTCGGCCTGAACCCCCTGCAGGACGACTGACGCAGCCTGTTCGGGCACACGCAACTGGTAGGTGATCTGAAGCAGGTAATTGCCAATGACCCGCCGATGCAATTTGACCTCCCAGCTTCGCAGTCCGTTTGTGGGCGCATTCTCCGAGGGCAGGAAGTCCGAGAGCTGCTCTCCCGCCATCTGCACACTCTCCGCGCTTTCAGGCAGCAGGATGCGGAAGGATTTCAAACCGGTGTTTTCGATCTTGTATTGAAGATTGGCCGCCACCTTGACCTGGGCCTCGGCGACGTTGAAATGCTGCAGGCTGGTGACCTGCACCCAGGCGTCCACCTGCTCGATGTCGAGCGTCAGAGCCCATTCCTGTTGCAGCAGACGGAAGGCGAGCACGCCGCGTTGCTGGATGCCGGCCTTCTGCGGATCCAGTTGAGTCAATCCCGAACGCGTGGCGATCTGGAGTCGCATGCCCTGCTCGGGCACCACCACCAGTTGGCCTTGTTGCTTGGTGGCTTCGCGGATGCGGAAGTGGGGAGCCGTCCACTGCTGCGTGGTCCGGACACCCGGTCCGGCCAGCGTGACGGCAAAGGTCTGCCGCCCTTCGGTCTTCCCTCTCAGGTGGAGCGTGATCACCCGACCGTTGTCGGTTTTCAACTCCGTCCAGTGACTGAGCGCCTCGCCGCTCACGGATTCCACATCCAGCGTTTCCGGCAGCAGAAAGCTGAGCCGGAAGATCCCGGCGCGGGTGATGTCCACGGTGGCATTGGCCGCCAGCACCACACGATCCTCGCCCAGCGAAAGGGTCTCCTGCGTGAGCACGCGCACGTCGGGTTCAACCGCGGAGGCAGAGAGGCGCACGGTGGCGCTGGGTTGCGCGTATCGGAACGCACGACGCAGGGTGAGCCCGGTCACCGCCGGCTGGAATTCGGAAACGAGGTTGGCTGGGAAGTCGTCAAGATTGATGGGAGTGCAGCGTTCGACCTCAACCTCATCCAACTGAACCTCATTGCCGCTGCCCACGCTCTGTTCCAAGGGCAGCGTTCCGGTGGCCACCTGCGACAGGACCCTCAGTGTAAACGGCTTGGATTGAGCCGCGATCAACTGGATGCGCAGCTGCCGCGCGTCAGGATCGAACCGCCAAAGCGATACCAATGCCGTCCGGCTCTGTTCCTCAGTCTTCGCGTTTGCATCCAGCACATCGGTGATCGTGGCTCCGGTGGGCACCTGGAGAATGAGCTCGCTGAGTTCTCCTTGCGCCGGGCGTATGATGAGATCGTGCATTCCCTCGATCACCCCGGCGGACGGGACGTAGAGTTGTTGCAACTCGGCGTAAAACACCGGCTTT
>JALOTU010000472.1 GCA_025457725.1 Verrucomicrobiota bacterium | reverse complement strand
TGACGGACCTGGCTGGTGAGGCGGCGCAGCAATGGACCGCGCAGTTCAACCCCCGTCCCATCGGCGCGGAGCAGTTTCTGGAGCTGTACCGCTCGGCCTGGCGGTATTGCCGTCGCGGCTGAGCCCCTGACTTATGCCGGGGAAGATACCGGCGTTGTGTCCCCCTATTCTTCCAGAATGAGCAGCCGGTAGGTGTCCGACACCATGTTATCGCGCTTCGGTCCGCCGAAGTCGTTGTAGAGGAAATCAAACCGGTAGTTGTAATAGACAATGTTGGTTCCGGGCGGCACAGGCACCAGGCCTTCCCAGCGATTCTTCATCAGCTTGGTCTGTCGCATGGGGTAGGACTTTTCCCCCACCACGATCTTGGGATCCATGGTGTCCCACCGGATGGTGTCACGACGGGTATTGAGCGAGACCTCGACAGGATAGAGCCCATCGGGACTGCGCACCTGCTGTTTGGGTGTCAGATTGGTGAACGTGGCGTTGCACCCGGTCAGGAGGGCAATAGCCAGCGCGGCGGCGAAGAGATTCTTCAACATGGCGATGAGCATGGCATGCTCCAAGCCTTCGTGGCAAGGGGGTTCCCGCCCTCACAGTTGGGCGTTGTCAATCAGCCGGGTCTTGCCCACAAACACCGCCAGGGCCATGTGCGTTCCGCGTCGCACCCGTGGCGCCGGTTCCAAAGTATCCCCATCGAAAAATTCCACGTAATCCAGTTTGGCTTGAGACTGTGTAGCGATCAGACGTGCCACGGCCGCCTTCAGGACGGGGGCACGGACGGGGGCGGATTGCGCCCGCTTCCGCGCAAGCTGGATGGAGTGCCAGAGGACCGTGGCCTGTGTGCGTTGTGCCGCATCGAGGTAGCGGTTGCGCGAACTCATCGCCAGCCCGTCCGGCTCGCGCAGCGTCGGCGCCACCAGCATCCGCACCGGCAGGTTCAGGTCGGCAACCATCCGCCGCACAATGGCGGCCTGCTGCCAGTCCTTGGCCCCGAACACCGCCACAGATGGCTGCACGATGTTGAACAGCTTGGTGACGATGGTGGTAACACCCCGGAAGTGCGTGGGCCGGGCTCTGCCTTCCATGCTCTGCGAAAGCCGTTCCTCAACCACATAGGTACTGTACGAACCCTCGGCTTGGCCGGCATACATCGCCGCATCGGTCGGGGTGAACACAACATCCACTCCCGCCTCTCGGCATAACGCCAGATCGCGCGACAGCGGACGCGGATAGCGGCTGAAATCCTCCGCTGGACCGAACTGGGTGGGGTTCACATAGATGCTGACCACCACCCTGCCCTTGGCCCCCACTTCCCGCTGGGCGCGCTGCACGAGACTCAGATGGCCTGCATGCAGGCAGCCCATGGTAGGCACAAATGCCACCCGTATCCCCATGGCCCGCCATGCCAGGGCCTGTCGCTGCATCATTGAGATGCTGGATATGCGCCGCATGCGGCAAGGGTGTGAGCCGGATTGGCAGCCGACAATTCCTTTTCGTGCGTACACCACAAAGCGCGAGGGTCTGCCCTCGCGCCTTGAAGCGTTGGCAGAGCAAATCAGGTCCGGAACCTCATCGGGGCGGCCTGGGGCGTCTCGTGGGCGCAAGCCTGGTTGGTGGGAGCTTCAGGCACACGATTGTTGGGTTGCACGATTCCCTTGGCGAGCATGTAGGCTTCCACCTCCTCGCCACTGATGTCGGCCAACATCTGGCCGTCAATCTCGACGCAGGGGCTGAGCATCTGACCGCTCTTCTCGATCATCTCCTGGCGCTGCGCCGGATTGTTGATGATGTCGCGGTCCTCGTAAGGCAGGTCGTACTTTTTGAGCACGGCGCGCACGCCCATGCTCCAACCGCAGGTGGGTTTCAGATAAGCAATAATCTTTGGCTTGTTCATGTTTTCCAATGCGCGCCCAAGGTGCCACAAAACCTCCTTCTGGCAAACGCCAAACGCAGGCCGGAGAGATGCTTGGACGAACCTTGGGTCATGGAGAGCGCCTTCTTCCCTGGGGACCAGTTCAAGTCTAGTCAATCCCCCCATGCAAGTGCCCCTCGCCAAAGCGGCGGTGAACGCGCCGCAGTCCACACGCTTCGCGCATTTGATGGCACCTCGGCATAACGCGCCAGCGTGTGGAGTGCGTGCGTCTTCAGCGCCGCTTGCAAAACCCATTCCTGGGAAGCAAATGACTGCTTCATGCATGACAACGCTCCTTGCGGCTCGCTGCGGATTTCCATAGGGTTCACTTCGTCTTTCAACTCCAGTCGCCATCGCATGAAACACTCCCCAAAGCCAGGCAATGTTCTCCCGTGGCTGCTGATTGCCGCCACTCTCACCACCGCATCGGCAAAAACCGTGTGGCTCGACGAATTGGATGTGTCCAGGACCCAGCAAGGGTGGGGTCAACCGCGCGTCAACCGCAGCGTGGATGGCAACCCCCTCCGGATCGCCGGACGGGCGTTCGCGACCCAAAGGGGCCGCATCGAGTTCAAGCTCCCTGGCGACGGGCCGCTCCTCTGGACCAGCGGGAAGCTGACATCCGGCCAACCGGCTGGCGCGGTCGAGGTCAACCTCGACGGCGTCCAGCACCTGGTGCTGGCGGTCACGGATGCCGGGGACGGCATCAATTACGACCATGCGGACTGGGCCGAGGCGCGCATAGAATTCAGCGGAGGCGACCCGATCGCCGCGGCCCTTCCGACCGAGGAACCTGTCATTCTCACCCCGCCCGCACCACCCACGCCGCGGATCAACGGCGCCCGGGTCGTGGGCTGCCGACCCGGCCGGCCCTTCCTGTTCATGATCCCGGCGACGGGCAATCGCCCGATGACGTTCAGAGCCGACGGGCTGCCTTCAGGTTTGCGGCTGGACCCCGCCACTGGCCTGATCACGGGTGAAGTGGCTGAGCGCGGCGAGTTCGGGGTCACCTTGCAGGCCAGCAACGCCCTGGGGCAGACGCAACGATCGCTCAAGATTGTCTGCGGTGATACCCTCGCCCTGACCCCGCCCATGGGCTGGAACAGTTGGAACTGCTTCGCCCACGACGTAAGCGCTGAAAGGGTCCGGGCTGCGGCCGACGCGATGGTCTCCAGCGGCTTGATCCAACATGGCTGGACCTACATCAACATCGACGACTTCTGGGAGCAAAACCCACAGGCCATGGAAAAGGATCCCTCGCTGGGCGGCCCCGGACGGGATGAGCAGGGC
>JALOTU010000063.1 GCA_025457725.1 Verrucomicrobiota bacterium | reverse complement strand
GCTGGTCCGCGAGGTGCCGGGTGAGCTCCGGAATGCTGAACGTGTTCGCCCCGGACTGGACATAAAGCAGGAGCAATCCGACCAGGGCGATGAGCGCGCCCAGGCTGAGGTAGAGGGTGATCTGGAACGTGGCGAACGTCTTCCGTTCGCCCCGACCCCAGACCCCGATCATGATGAACGTGGGCACCAGCGCCAGCTCGTGGAAGGCATAGAAGAAGAACAGATCCAGCGAGGCGAACGCGCCCAGGATGCCGCCGGTCATGATCAGGAGCAGGATGTAATACTCCTTTTCCCGATCCTTGATTTCCCACGAGCAGCAGGCGGCGGCGAAGGCCACAACGGCGCCCATCAGCACCAGGCCGACGTTGATGCCGTCCACGCCCACGAAGTAACTGATGCCCAGAGACTCCACCCAGGGCACCTGCTGGACGAAGCGGTAACCGTCCGCGTCCGCCGGGGATCCGGGGAAGAGGATGAACATCTTGAGGGCGAGGAGGGCGGAGACCGCGGTGGCCAGGATGGCCGCGCCGCGCATCACCACGCGAAGATCGCGAGGCACGAACGCGAGGACCAACGCTGCCACCAGCGGCCAGCCGAGTATGTAGGTTAACGTGGACATGTCTTATCTCCCCAGCACGATGAACAGCACCACGGCGACTCCGAGCACGAGCAGGAAGGCATAGGTCTGGAGACTGCCGGTTTGCACGAGACGCAACGCCTGGCCGATGAGGTTGGCGATTCCAGCCGTGCCGCGGACGGCGGCGCCACCCACCAGCCAGCGATCGAACCAGTCCACGACCGCGGCGGTGGTGTCCTGCAACCTGATGACCGTCGCCTCATACAGTTCGTCGAAATAAAACCGGTCGCGCATCCAGCGGGAGAGGGCGCCGATCCGGCCGGGCAGGGGATCCTCGGCGGCCCCGCTGTAAAGCTTGAAGGCCGCAAAGAACCCGGCGGCGACGGCGGCCAATCCTATGAACGCCGCCACGGGCGCGTGGGCAAACGGATAGAACAGCCGGCCCATCAGGGTATGCGGATGTTCCGCGCCGTGGTCGTAGAGGCCGGCGAACAGACCTTCGATTCCGATGACACCGCCGATGATGCTGAAAGTGGCCAGAATACGCAGCGGCCAGACCATGACCCAGGGAGATTCGTGGGCGTGGCCGGCGGCCTCGGTGCGTTGCGAACCCAGGAAGGCCACGAACACCAGCCGGAACATGTAGAACGTGGTCAGCGCGGCCACGCCCAACCCGATGCCGAACAGAGGGAGGCTGTGGTGCTGCGCGGCGGCCAGGATCGAGTCCTTGCTGAAAAACCCGCTCAGCGGCCACACACCCGCCAGCGCGATGGTGCCGACCATGAACGTCCAGAAGGTCACCGGCATCTTCCGGCGCAGCCCGCCCATCTTCCAGATGTCCTGCTCGTGATGCAGGGCGTGGATCACCGAACCGGCCCCGAGGAACAGCAGCGCCTTGAAGAACGCGTGCGTGCTCAGATGAAACATGCCCGCCGCCGGCGCGTGCACCCCCACGGCCATCACCATGTAACCCAACTGCGAGAGGGTGGAGTAGGCGAGGATGCGCTTGATGTCGTTCTGCTGAATGGCGATCAGGGCCGCGAGCAGCGCGGTGATGCCGCCGATCCAGGCGATGACCGTCAATGCGTCCACGCTCAGCAGGAAGTAAACGCGGGCCAGCATGTAAACGCCGGCGGCCACCATCGTGGCGGCGTGGATCAGAGCGCTGACGGGAGTGGGACCTTCCATGGCGTCAGGCAACCACACATGCAACGGAAACTGCGCGGACTTGCCCACCGCGCCGCAGAAAATCAACAAGCCGGCGGCGGAAGCCATGGCCCCAAGCGCCGCGGGGTTGGCCGCGAGCGTTTCCTGCAGCGTCGCGAAATGCAACGATCCCAGCACCCCCCAGACCGTCAGGATGCCCAGGATAAATCCAAAGTCGCCCACCCGATTGGTCAGGAACGCCTTCTTGGCGGCGTCGGCCGCGCTGGCCTTTTCATACCAGAACCCGATCAGGAGGTAGCTGGACACGCCGACCAGCTCCCAGAAGATGAACATCTGGATGAAATTGTTGGCCAGCACGATGCCCAGCATCGAGAAGGTGAACAGGCTCAGGCTGGCGAAGTAACGGCTGAAACAGCGGTCCTCCGCCATGTAACCCCAGGAGTAAATGTGGATGGCGCCACCCACACCGGTCACCACCAGCATCATCATGAGGCTCAGCGCATCGAGCCGCAGCCCGAAGGGGATGTCGAGCTCCCCGATCTCCAGCCAGGTGGCGGACACCTCCGGGGCCGCCGGATGAAATCCATTGGCCAGCAGGAACACCAGCGTGCCCAGGAACCCGAGGACCACGGCGCTGACGGACAGCGACGCGCTGGTCCTTTTGTCCCGCGAAGTGAACAGGGTGATGACTGCCGCCGCCAACAGCGGCAGGAACAGGATCAGCCAGGGTAGAAAGGCCAGTTTCATTTCCATTCAAACCTAAATGCACGGCGAGGAACACGGATGGAGTCCTGACGCGAAGTGCGCGAATTCACGCCAATTGAATTTGCGATCATTCGCGAAATTCGCGTCAAACATTCGTGTATTCTTGTTTCCATTCGCGGTGATATCAAAGCTTCAAGCTGGTGAGGTCCTCGACGTGCGTGGTCTGGCGGCGTCGGAAGATGGCGACAATCAGCGCCAGGCCGACCGCCACCTCGGCCGCGGCGACGGTCATGATGAAGAACACCATCACCTGGCCGTCCAGCTGGTTGTTGAAACGGGAGAACGCCACCAGGGCCAGGTTTGCCGAGTTGAGCATCAATTCCAGGGACATGTAAATGATCAGCAGGTTGCGGCGGGTGATCACACCCAGCAAACCCAGGCTGAAGAGCAGGGCGCTCACGATCAGGTAGTGTTCAAGCCCGATGTTCATGGTTGAATCGTCTGGCTGTTGAATCGGTTCACTGTTGCCACCGTGGGGTTCCTCCTCATTTCAATTCCTTTTTGCTCAACAGCACCACGCCCACCATGGCGACCAGCAGCAGCACGCCCACGATCTCCAGCGGCAGCAGGTAGCCCTCGAACAACAGGCGTCCCAGGTCTCGCGTTTGCCCCTCCAACACCGGGTCCTTCGGACCACTCACGCTGGACGCGCCCAAGCGGGTGAGGAAGATCGCCAGGATGGTTCCCACCGAGACGATCCCGGCGGCGACACCGGTGAAGTGAATGCGGCGGCGTTCCTCCGCCTTCAGGTCCAGCAGCATGATGACGAAGAGGAACAGGACCATGACCGCGCCCGCGTAAACCAGGATCTGGGCGGCGGCGAGGAAGAAGGCGTGCAGTAAAACGAACAGCCCCGCCAGCGAAGCCATGGTCAGCACCAGGAACATCGCGCTCGTCACCGGATTCCGGCTGAAGGGATTGGCGACCACCAGCAGGGCGCTGAGCACCGCGATGGCGGCGAAGAGGTAGAAGAGCACGGTTTCCATGTTCATCATCACGGTTTGACCGGGAAATTCTCCTGCTCCACGGTCTCCTCCTGTTTGTGCCTCCACTTTTGGATCCCGCCATGCGTTCCGCCGAGCGCCAGCAGTTTTTCCTTGTTGTAGACCATTTCCTTGCGGTTCGTGCCGATGTGCGACCAATCCTTCAGCAGGAAGATGGCTTCCTCCGGGCACACCTCCTGGCAGTAGCCGCAGAAGATGCATCGCAGCATGTTGATCTCGAATTCCTGCGGCATTTTCTCCGCATTGGGCCGGTCCGCCAGTTGCCCGGCCGGTCCGGGCGGGATGATTTTAATCGCCTTGGGCGGGCACACGAACTCGCAGAGCTGGCAGGAGACGCACTTGGTGTTGCCGTCCTGATCCTTGACCAGGTAGGGCGCACCGCGATAACCGTCCGGAACCGACCATCGCTGCTCGGGATACTGCATCGTGACCTTCCGGGCGAAGAAAAGTCGCAGCGTCACCTTGAACCCGCCGATGATCGCCGGCAGGTAGAGGCGTTCCCAGAGATTCAGTTTTTTACGTTCAACAATCATTCACTGTTCAATCCATCCAACCATTTCGCCTGTGAACGCGTGGATCAGCCGTTGAAACGGCTAAAACCCGTTCGCCGCCCCCAGTCACCCGGCTCAAGCCGGGTGCTAATTCACGGCGAGCGCTGCTAATCGGAACGACACAACTCAAGTTGGCGGTCATGGCGTTCGTCCATGCGCGTCCGCTTCATCATCCACGCCCTCGGCTTCAGCATTAGCACCCGGCTTCAGCCGGGTGAAACCCGTGCCGCCGCGGTTCCAACCGTTTCAACGGTTTTCCCCCGGCCGCCACACCAATCCATGCTTCTCCACAAAGATCCGCAGTTCCTCGGCGAACGAACGCTTCCGGTGATGCTCTTCCTGCCCTGCAATGTAGGCCGTGACCTGCGCCATTGCCGAGTGAGAAACGGAGAAGGCTCCGTATCCGCGTTGCCAGCCGAATTTTCCCGGCACCAAATTGCGCTCATTGATCCAGTGCGATGAACCGCCCTTCAGCAGTTGAACGGCTTCATCCAATCGCCGGGTCGCCGGCAAATCGAGCAGGACATGCACATGGTCCGCGTTCACGAAATTGATCCGCATGTGGACCGGCATTTCCCTCGCGTAGTCGGACAAGAACCGCGACACCTGCGCCGCCGCCTCTGGAGAGAGCAGGGGCTGACGATTTAACGTCGCCCAGGTGATGTGCAACCAGCATCGTGAATACGAATGCAACCCCATTTTCCCTTCTTTCGAAAGATCGTTTATCCCTCACCAGCCGTTGAAACGGCTAAAACCCGTTCGTCGCCCCTCATCACCCGGCTAAAGCCGGGTGCTAATTCAAGCCTCGTTCCAATCCGGCTGGCGCCTGCACGCCGTCTCCCTGCACCCCCCCGGCGGAGTTCGGGCTCCCGGCAATTCCTCACGCCCGCAACCACAGCCACAGGGCGGTGACGACGATGTTTGCCAGGGCCAGCGGGAGGAAGCGGCGCCAGCCCAGATCCATCAATTGATCGTACCGGAACCGCGGCCACATCCAGCGCACCCAGATGATCAGGAACACAAAACACAGCATCTTGCCCACAAAGATGCCGATGTGGAGCAACCCGCCGATGATCGTGGTGGCGGGTTGATCGAGCCCGAACCAGGGCAGCGTCCAGCCGCCGAAGAACAGGGTGACCATCATGGCCGACGCCGCGACCATGTTGGCGTATTCCGCCATGAAAAACATGGCAAACTTCATGGAGCTGTACTCCACGTTGTAGCCGCCTGCGAGCTCCTGCTCGGCTTCAGGCATGTCGAAGGGGAGCCGGTTGGTTTCGGCGAACGCGGCGGCCAGGAAGATGAAGAACGACAGCGCCAGCATCGGAGATTGGAAGACCAGCCAGTTGGGCGGGCGCACCTTCCCCAACGCCTCCGGCAACCAGGCGACGAAGCCGACCTGCGTGCCGATGATCTGGCTGAGATTCAATTCACCCACCCACAGGAAGAGCGGGATGACTGACATGCCCATGGCGATCTCGTAGGAGATCATCTGGGCGCTGGACCGGATGCCGCCAAGGAAGGGATACTTGGAATTGGCGGCGTAGCCGGCCAGCACGATGCCGTAGACGCCGAGGGACACGATGCCGAACGTGTAGAGCACCCCCACATTGAGGTCGGCGATGACCATCCGCTGTTCCCCGATCCGGGAGCCGAACGGGATGACCGCCGAGGTGAGCAGTGCCGGGATCATGACCACAGCCGGGGCGAGCCAGTACCAGACCTTCCGGACATGGGCCGGCGTGAAATCCTCCTTCAGGAACGCCTTGACCGCGTCGGCGGCCGGCTGCAGCAGGCCGAAAATGCCCGCGCGATTGGGTCCGATCCGACCCTGGATGGCCGCCGCCACCTTGCGTTCCACCCACACCGAATAGGCCACGATGAACATCAGGATGGAAAAGACGCCCAGGATCTTCAGGCTGCTGAACAGCACGAATTGCGTGGGCTCGCTGAGATTGTTGATCCAATCCATCATGGTCTAGGTCTCCACGGTCATGCCGGTGTGTCCCAATCCCGCCCAGGTCAATCCCCGGAAGGCCGGGACTTCACTGGCCATCCGGTTGAACAATCCCTCGAGGGTCCGGATCCCGTCGCGTCCCACCACCTCCTGAACCAGCTCATGCAGGAATTCCCACTCGGGCCGGGCGTCCCCGGGCGGTTCGATGGCCTTGGTGAACTTCTGCACCCGGCCCTTGGCGTTCGTGAAGGTGCCGCGTTTCTCGACGTGCGCGCAGCCCGGCAGGAGATAATGCGCCAGCCGGGTGGTGTCATTGGGCAAAATGTCGCTGACAATGAAGTTGTCGAGCTTGGCGAGCAGGTCCGGTCCCAGACCGTGCTTTTCCACCGCTTCGGTGGTGATCTCGGTGGCGGATAATTCCCCGATGCTGACAGCGCCCTTCACCATGTTCTCGCCGAACACCATCAGCGTCTTGATGGTGCCCCGGTCGATGCCGTCGGCGATCTTGGCCAGATTGATCCCCACTTCCGTGAAGCACATCCCGGTGAGACGCGCTCCGGTGGTGTTGGGGTTTTTGTCGGCGTTGACCAGCAGCGCATCGGCCTCGCCCTCCCGGCGCACCACGTCCGTGATGGCCTGGACATGATCCGCGAGCTTGCGGAGCAGATACAGCTCCTCGTTGGACTGCCGGGCCGAGGCGATGATGGCCACCGAGCCCGGCGCGGCCACCTTGAGCTTTTCCGCGATTTCCTTCAGGGCGACCGTCCAGCTGACATCCTCCGAACCCGCCCGCACCGACCGCAGCCGGTCCGGACGATTGATCCATTTGTAGTTCAGCCGGCCGGCGTCGCACATCCAGCTGCCGTTGACCGCGTCGTTGTCGCGGGGCTCGTAGCGATGCACCGTATTCTCGCGCGAACCCACGGTGATGTTGCAGCCGGTGGCGCAACTGGTGCAGATCGATTTGGTTTCCTTGAGGAACCACACCCGCATCTGGAAGCGGAAATCCTTGGACGTCAGGGCGCCCACCGGGCAGATATCGACCGTGTTGAGCGTGTAATTATTGTCGAAAGGCTTGCCGGGAAAGGTGGAGATCGCGTTGTAACTGCCGCGGTTGACGATCCCCAGGGCATCATCGCCGGCCACATCCCGGGTGAAGCGGATGCAGCGGGAGCAGAGAATGCAGCGTTCGGCATCGAGCACGATCCGCGGACCGAGATCGATCCGTTTGGGTTTGTGGACCTTGGCCTCGACGAAGCGGCTGGCGGACTGGCCGTAATCCACGGAGTATTCCTGAAGTTTGCACTCGCCCGCCTGGTCGCAGATGGGGCAGTCCAGCGGATGATTGATCAGCAGCGACTCGAGCACCCCCTCGCGCATCTGCTGCACCGACGGGGTGTTGGAATAGATTTCCATGCCCGGGGAGACGGGGGTGGCGCAGGCGATGGCCGGGCGGGGGGCCTTGCGCACCACTGCGGAGCCATCGGGATTCAGGATCGGCTTGCGATCCGGGCCCATGGCGGGCGTGCCGAATTCCACCAGGCACATGCGGCAGTTGCCGGCGACGGCCAGTTTCGGGTGATAGCAGTAATGCGGCACCATGGTGCCGGCCGCGAAGCAGGCCTGGATCATGGTGGTGGGCACCAGCTTGCCGGTGTGGTCCGGCGAGAGCTTGGGCACCGACACCACCTTGTCGTCCACCTTGACCGCGATGGTTTCCATCGCCGGAGCGGCCGGCCTGGTTTGCGTTGTTGTTCCCTCAGACATGGGAGGTCAGATCTGGTTGCCGCCGGCCGCCTTCGCGCGCCGATCCTCGTCGGCCCTGCCTTTGGCGACGAACTCGTCCTTGAACTTGTTGACAAAACTCTGCACCGGCCAGGAGCAGGCCTCGCCGAAGGCGCAAATCGTCCGGCCGCCGGGGATGTTGTTGGCGATCTTGAGCAGGTAGTCGGCGTCGGCTTCCCGTCCCTCGCCGTGGGTGAGCCGATGGAGCGCCTTGCTCATCCAGAGCGAGCCTTCCCGGCAGGGCGTGCATTGCCCGCAGCTCTCGTGCGCGTAAAACTCGCTCACGTTGGCCAGCGCCTCGACGATGTCCACCGAATCATCCATCACGATGATGGCGCTGGACCCGGACATGGAGCCGGCCTTGATCAGGGAATCGAAATCGTAGGGCAGATCGAGCATGTCCACCGGTTCCTCGACCTCCTTGCCCTCGGCGTTCTTGCGTTTGAGCGTGAACTTCTCGCCCGCCTTGAAGACCTTGGCGGAGGAACCGCCGGGAATGACCGCCTTGAGTTTTCGTCCCTCCCGCAATCCGCCGCCGAAGTGTTCGTCGAAGATGAGTTCGCCAATCGTGGCCTTGCCCACCTCGATCTCGTAATAACCGGGCCGCTTCACCTGGCCGCTGAGGCTGACGACGCGCGTGCCCGTGTTGTTTGGCGTGCCCAGTTTGGCGAACTCGGCGCCGCCCATCTCGACGATGTGCTTCACGTTGCACAGCGTTTCGACGTTGTTGACGATGGTCGGGCACATGTAGAGCCCGAGCACCGCGGGGAAGTAGGGCGGCTTGATGCGCGGGTAGGGGCGTTTGCCCTCCAGCGATTCGATCAGACCGGTTTCCTCGCCGCAGATGTAGGCCCCGGCCCCGCGATGAACATGAATCTCCAGATCGTAGCCGGAGCCGCAGATGTTCCTTCCGAGAAAGCCCTTCGACTTCGCCTCGGCGAGGGCCTGGTTGAGGATGCGGGCACCTTCCGGCATTTCGCCGCGGATGTAGATGTAGGCCAGGTGGACATCGTTGGCGTAGCAGGAAATCACCATGCCCTCGATGAGCTGATGCGGA
>JALOTU010000471.1 GCA_025457725.1 Verrucomicrobiota bacterium | reverse complement strand
CAGACTGACGGGCTGGCCTGCGAATTCCTCCTGCATCGCCGCACGCAGCGTGGTGGCGCCGGACGCGTTGTGCGCACCATCCAGAAGGACGCGACCAGCGCCTCGCGCCAACAACTGCAGTCTCCCGGCCCATTGAACGGTCTCCAATCCGATAAGGACGGCGGATTCGCTGACAGGCAACCGGGGCTGCAACACCTGAACCGCGGCCAGGGCGGTGGCTGCGTTGATGCGCTGATGCCAGCCCAGCAACGGCAACCGGATCTGATCCAACGGAGGATGCGTTCCGTGCGAAGGGGTCACCAATGTCAAGGGACTGCCCTGCGCCCGGGCTGTATCCTGAATCACGGCAAACGCCTCCGGCTCGGACGTCGCAGTGATCACCGGCACACCCGGCTTGATGATGCCCGCCTTCTCGGCGGCGATGCTCCGCAGGTCGTGCCCCAACCAGCGCTGATGATCGGGTTCGATGTTGGTGATCACGCTGGCCAGGGGCGTGACAATGTTGGTCGCATCGAGTCGCCCCCCCAAGCCGGTTTCCCAAATGACCAGGTCGCACTTTTGCTCCGCGAAATACCGCAAGGCCATGACCGTGACGAACTCGAAGAATGTCGGGCAGGCGTCGTGGGAGTGCGGACTGCGGATTGCGGACTGCGGATTGGCCAGGCTGTTCGCCGGGCTCAACATGCGGAGTTCCCCTGCCAACCTCACCACGTCCGCTTCGCTGATCATCTGGCGATTGACTTGGATGCGCTCCCGAAACGAGACCAGGTGAGGCGAGGTGTAAAGTCCGACCCGCAGGCCCGCCGCGCGGTAGATGCTCTCCAGCATCGCCGCCACCGACCCCTTGCCATTTGTGCCCGCGATGTGAATGAAGCGCAGTCGCTCCTGCGGATGGCCCGCCTCCGCCGCCAGCCGTCGCGTGTTCTCCAGCCCGAGTTTCAACCCGAAAACCCGCAGGCTGTATAGGTAATCAATGGCTTCGGAGTAGGTCATCGCTTGACTATGAAACATCCGGATAGAAATCATTCAGCTCGGACCAGGCGGCGGGCAGCCCCTCCGCGCGAATCCCGGCTAGGCGTTCATCCACACCGCGCTTTAAAAAACGAACTCCACCGGACAAGGCGTGCGCCGTTGAGCGCGCAGCCGCTTCACCAGCTCGGGCATCTCACGGGCATATTGCTCGCAAAAGCGGTAAGCTGCTTCCGGGGACACTCGTTCGTTGCTCCAGTCAGCCCCAGACCAGTCGGGCATGTCCAATCACATCATCCACATCTTTCTCAACCCTCCCGGGATGGCCGTGGCGAATAGCGTGGCTCTTGAGCGCAAGCAGATGCTTGAGTGCCACCACCTTGACCCGTGCGTTGGCCGCTAAGTTGGGTTGCGCCTCAGCCTCGAACTTTCTGTACGCATCATCGCTCACCACCATCAGATCCAAGGGTACGGTTTCGTCCGGCGACTTGAACTGGACAAACGCCCCACCTTCCTGATGAATCGAATACCCCTCCGACAAGACAAAGGCCCGCCATTCCTTGAAAGAAGAACGCGGAACCAGTGAATCCCGATCAAAGGTATTCCTGGGATGGCCATGTGCGGTTACCGCATGTCCGCCGATCAGGAGTGCAGACAGGCCCTTCGCATTCCCCTTTTCGCAGATGGCAAACAGAGTCATTGGTTCAAGACGGACTCACAACGGCTTCTTGTGTGCCCGATGATGGGCGGCGGCGATGAAGCCTTTGAACAGCGGGTGCGGCTGGTGGGGCTTGCTCTGAAACTCGGGATGAAACTGGCTGGCGATGTAGAACGGGTGATCGGGCAGCTCGATGATCTCCACCAGCTTCTCGTCCGGCGTGGTGCCGGAAAACACCAGACCCTTCTTTTCCAGCCGGTCGCGATAGTTGTTGTTGAACTCGTACCGATGACGGTGCCGCTCCTTCACGATGAACGCGCCGTACAAGGCGGCAGCGCGCGTCCCCATCTTCAACTGGCAAGGCTGCGCGCCCAACCGCATGGTGCCGCCCTTCCGGGTCACCTTGAGCTGGCTGTCCAGCATGGCGATGACCGGGTGCGGCGTGGTCGGTTCAAACTCGGCGGAGTGCGCCTTCTCCAGTCCGGCCATGTTCCGGGCAAACTCGATGGTGGCGATCTGCATGCCCAGGCAAAGCCCGAGGTAGGGCATCCCGTTCTCACGCGCGTACTTCGCCGCCGCAATCTTGCCCTCGATGCCGCGCTCGCCAAATCCGCCAGGAATCAGCACCCCGCCCAGTCCCTTCAACACCTTCTCCGCCCCTTCCCGCTCGATGTCCTCGGCGTCCACGCGCACAATCTCGACGCCGCAATCGTTGGCCACCCCGCCATGCATGATGGCTTCGTAGACCGATTTGTAGGCATCCTGCAATCCGATGTACTTGCCCACCACGCCGATGCGGACGCGGTGGGCCGGGGCGATCAGTTTTCGAATGATCTCCTGCCAGTGCGACATTTTGGCCTGCGGCACATCCAGCCGGAGTTGCTGGCAGATCAGGTCGTCCATGCGCTCGCGTTGCAGCATCAGCGGAACCTCATAAATGCTGTGGTCCACATCCTTTTCCTCGATCACGCACTCGAACGGCACGTTGCAGAACATGGAAATCTTCTGACGCAGTTCCTTGTCCAATGGATATTCGCAACGGCAGACGATCAGGTGCGGCGCGATCCCGATCTCGCGCAGCTTGGCCACGGACTGCTGGGTGGGCTTGGTTTTGAGTTCGCCCGCCGCCTTGATGAACGGCACGTAGGTGACGTGGATGAACAGCACGTTGGTGGGGCCCACGTCCAGGGCGAACTCCCGGATGGCTTCCAGGAACGGCAACCCCTCGATGTCGCCCGTCGTGCCGCCGATCTCGGTGATAAGAACGTCGGCCTGGCTGTGCTCGCCGAGCTGGAGAATGCGGCTGTGGATTTCGTCGGTGACATGGGGAATGACTTGGACCGTCTTGCCCAGGTAATCGCCGCGCCGCTCCTTGTCCAGGACCGTCTGGTACACCTGGCCGCTGGTGAGGTTGTTCAACCGGCTGAGCTGCACGCTGGTAAAGCGCTCGTAGTGGCCGAGGTCCAGATCCGTTTCCGCGCCGTCATCGAGCACGTACACCTCGCCGTGCTGGTACGGGCTCATGGTCCCCGGATCCACGTTGAGGTAGGGGTCAAATTTCTGCAGGCAGACCTTGAGGCCGCGGTTTTCCAGCAGGGTGCCGAGTGCGGCAGCGGTCAACCCCTTGCCCAGAGAACTCACCACGCCACCGGTCACAAAAATGTATTTCATGGGATAAAAGCAAAACCGGCGAGGCAACAGCACCTCGCCGGGCTCAACACTGTGTCAGAAACCCCCTCCAAGGCAAGCCGCAGCACGATGGAAAATTCGCCGGACGGGGGTTGCACGCCGACGGCGAGGATTTGTCCTACGTGCAGGTCGATGCCTTGGACGCGAACGACCAGTTGTGTCCCCTCGCAACCAACGAAGTCCGCTTCACGCTGGAGGGCCCGGCAAGCATCGCCGGTGTGGGCAATGGGGACCACCATTTCCCCGCGGAGTTTGACACCAACCACGTCGCGCTGTTCTTTGGCAAGGCGATGCTGATTGTCCGCAGCGGGGAACGCCCCGGCCAGATCCGGATCAAGGCTTCCAGCCCGGGTTTGCCGGAAGCTGACTGCAGCCTGCAAACACGAGCTGCCCGATAGCGAATCAGCGAGCCCGAAATTCCATGCGGGACGCAAGTCGGGCGATGCCAGGCTGGCGGCTGTGCCGGGAGGTCAGCCGCCTTCGCGAGTCTCCGGATCAAGAAACTGGATCTTGAGTCCGCCTTTGCTGCT
>JALOTU010000470.1 GCA_025457725.1 Verrucomicrobiota bacterium | reverse complement strand
ACTGAGGCGCGCCGACGGCTCCGTGCATCGCGGTCTGGATGCCTGGATCGTCCTGTTCCGATCTGTCCGCTGGATGCGTCCGCTCGGTTTTATCCTGGCTGTTCCCGGTGTGCATGGAATCGCCGCAGCGATGTATCGCTGGTTCGCACGCAACCGCCATCGCTTCTCACGACCCTGCCCCATCGACCGGGAAGGCACGCCATAAACACGCCCCCTGGATGATGCGGATACGATGACCCGCGCACATACCTCCCCGCGAAGATCGTAGCATTGCTCGATGAAAAGCTGCCTGATGACGGGTAGTTCCGCCTGACACTCGCAGGAACGAGAAGATTCTTCTTTTTGGCTGAAATCGCTTATATTTTACAGGTGGGCTATCGTAGCCAGCCCACATTGACACTCTCCCACGATTCTGCCATACTTGAACAAGAAAGTGAGACAATAGCGATGGATCAGACAATTCAGCAGCTTCGGCCCGATGCGAAAGGCCGGATCAATCTAGGAAAACTGGCCCAAGGCGTCAGCAGCTTCCGCGCGACCCGCACAGTCGATGGAAACATCATCCTTGAGCCCTTCACCGAGATTCCGGCCCGTGAAAAATGGCTGTTCAACAACGAGGTCGCACTTGGCGCCGTCAAGGCCGGTCTGGAGCAGGCCGCCTCAGGACAAACGCGCTCCTTGGGTAGCTTTGAGCAGTACGCCGATGAGGACATTGACTAACCAATGTCCTTTTCCCTCAAGTTTACCCCCCAGGCAGAAGCCGACCTGAAATCGCTTGAGAAAGACAAAAGCCTCCTCAAGCGCTTCAAGGCTGTCAGAAAAGCGCTTGGTTATCTTGAAACCAACCCGAGACACCCAAGCCTGAACACCCACAAGTACTCGTCCCTCTCAGGCCCGAACGGCGAGGAGGTCTTCGAAGCTTACGCCGAGAACAGGACACCCGCCGCGTTCCGGATATTTTGGTTCTACGGACCCGAGAAAAAGGAAATCACGATCATCGCCATCACCCCGCATCCCTAAACGGCAATTCATTCACGCCCACACATAGACACACAAAGTCCAGTCTCAGACGGACATTCCAAAGCACGGCGTGGCGGAAGAAATGGAACGATAAACGATACCCAACCTGTTGATTCCGGCGTGGTCTGTCAGGTTCCGGCACTGCCTGACACGAAAATGAAAATGGTCGGAGCGACAGGATTCGAACCTGCGACGTCCTGCTCCCAAAGCAGGTGCTCTACCAGGCTGAGCTACGCTCCGTCGGACCTCATTAACCACGGTTTCCCCGGCCAAAGCAATGTTGAATTGCACCCGCGCCAAACCTCGTCATCGATCCCGGGACGCATCCCACTGAACTAACGGTGAACTGATGGAATGGGGTAGGACTTGTTGCGCCGCGACGAGTAGCGCCGCGTCCAGCGGTGCAACGAACAGTCGCAAAGGCTGATTCCGTCCGCTGCACGCCCCCGGGGGTGTCATTGCAAGCGGGTGAGGTGGGGACGGACTGCGTGCCGTCCCCGCGCCGTCACAGGCGCGGAACGAACTGCGGGAAGGGTGCGATGCCTGGTGTTTGTTCCGACCGCTCGACGGGTTCGGGGCCGGCGCAGCGCGCCCAGCCCCGCCTCAAGTGGCATCCCCCGCTTTTAATCACGCCCCGCCTCCGGGGAAGGCCGTGGAATTCATTTCCCTAAACCCGCCCAAATGCTAATGTCCGGCCCATGCCGTTTAGTCAGCTCGGTTTGTCCAACAAGGTTTTGGAGGGTGTGAAGGCCATGGGATACGTGGATCCCACACCCATTCAGTTGCGCGCCATTCCGCTGGTGCTCGAGGGAAGGGATCTGATTGGCAGCGCCCAGACCGGCACCGGCAAGACCGCCGCGTTCGCCCTGCCGATTCTCACCCGATTGGAGTCGCATCAACGCGACACCCGGGTGTTGATCCTGGAACCCACCCGCGAGCTGGCGGCCCAGGTGGAGACCGCCTTCCGCGATCACGCCCGCTTCACCGACCTCACCGTGGCGGCCATGTATGGCGGGGTGGGATACGGTCGCCAGATCGAAGCCTTGCAGAAGGGGGTGGATGTCATCGTGGCCACGCCCGGACGCCTGCTGGATCATCTGGAACGGGGCGCGTGCCGACTCAACGCGGTGCAGTTCCTGGTGCTCGATGAAGCCGACCGCATGCTGGACATGGGCTTCCTCCCCGATGTACGCCGGATTCTCGACAAGTGCCCGCGCAAGCGGCACACCGCGCTGTTCTCGGCCACCATCCCGCCCGAGATCGAAACGCTCATTCAATGGGCGATGAACAATCCGGAAACGATCGAGATCGGAGCCCGTCGCACCCCCGCCGAGACGGTCAAGCATGTCATCTACCCCGTGGCCGAGGCGCAGAAGACCGACCTGCTGATCGCCCTCATGGAGCGGGTGAACTGGGATTCCGTGATCGTTTTCTGCCGCACCAAACACGGGGCGGATGCCGTGGCCCGGCTGCTCAAGAAGAACAACCACGCCGTGGCGGTACTTCACTCGAATCGCACCCAGCGCGAACGCGAGGAGGCCCTGCGCGGATTCCGGGACGGCAAGTACGAGGTGCTCGTGGCCAC
>JALOTU010000469.1 GCA_025457725.1 Verrucomicrobiota bacterium | reverse complement strand
GGGAGGATGGCGACCTCACGATTCGGCGGGTATTTCAGGCACTGCGCATCGTGGTCAATGACGAGTTCGCGGCTCTGGACATGTTGCTGCGTCATCTGCCTGCCTGGCTGAACCCCGGCGGGCGGGTGGCGGTGCTGACATTTCATTCCGGCGAGGATCGGAGGGTGAAGAAGGCTTTTGAGGCGGGACTCCGCGAGGGCGCGTACCAGGACATCGCGCGGGAAGTGATTCGGCCCACGGCGGCGGAGCGGAACGCCAATCCCCGTTCCTCCCCCGCCAAACTCCGTTGGGCGCGCCGGGTCCGGAGCTGAGGGCCCCGGGTGTGATCCCCCCGGCAAGCTTCCGAAGTTTCAACCACGTTGCCATGCCAGTGGTTTGGAGGGCAGGGCGACGGATTGCAGGTTGGGGAGGTCGATCGCGTTACGGTTTTTCATCGCCATGATCGGGATCAGCCCTTTCTTGAGCATTCCGTCCGCGCCGCGTTCCGTCATCCAGATCTCCGCCCAAGACTTGACCTGGTTTTCGCCGCTGGCGCGTGAGGTGTGCACCGGTCTGTCATGCACCCGTCCGGCGCGGGTGGAAGTCGCTTTCCAACCTTGCTGGAGGAAGGCTTCGCAGAACACATGGCCGCACAGAAACGCCGGATTGCCCCAGAGATAGAAATCGTGCCCGCCCGTTTCCGGCAGTTCCTCAAAGGGGAAACGTTCGATGGGATCGCTTCCTTGGCCGTAGGGTTGACGCAACAGGAACCGGGGCGCGACCAATCCCAGATGATCCGCCGCGGGGGATTGTCGCAGCGCCGTCCATCGCTCCGTAACCTCCGGCATCATCGTCCGGGTCCAGTCCTGCGGATCCGGCTGCTCGCTGAACGAAGTGCATCCGGCCAGATGCGGATGCGCACCCGCCACGAAGGGCGCGCCCAGCGTGGAAGCGATTTGCGCGAGGCGGTCCAGCGATTCGAGTTCCTCCAGGGTGTCGCCGAAAGTGTAGTTGCCGAGCAACAATCCCCACGGTTGCTGGGCCGTCCAGCGATTCGAGTTCCTCCAGGGTGTCGCCGAAAGTGTAGTTGCCGAGCAACAATCCCCACGGTTGCTGGGCCAGGAGTCGATGAAGTCCAGCCCCCTTTTCGTCCGGGCTGTCGAGGTCGGCCATCACCTCGTCCTTGGAGGCGTCCACAAGCCACAGCTTGACGGTTTCCTCCCCGCCGAAATCCTGCACCAGCCACTGTACGCACCGCCAGGCCGCCTCGAGCTGTTGAAAATCGGGGTGATGCAGTATCGCGCGCAGTTGCCGGGTCAATTCCAGGTCCAGCCGCGTTACAAACTCCTGCCGTCGGGCCGTGGTGTCCGGAACCGCGTCCGCGCCTGCCAGTTTCTTGATGAAGGTGTCAAGGCTCGTTGCGCCGGGTTGCGGCGGGGAGGGTAGGGCGGCCCTGCCCAGAAGTCTCTCTTTCATGGCGCTGTCCGTTTCAACAACCCCGGGCCCGGCGGGGGTGGCGGGTCCGAATAGCGCTTCCAATTCCGCAAGGGCCGCCGCCTCGGTCTTCGGATTGCCGAGACGTCTTCTCAGTTCAGCCAGGCTGCGCAGGGATGGCGCCTGCAGGATCAGTTGGTCAGGATGAAAATCCTCCAGCGTCCGAAAATGAAGCTGGCAGGTCTCACCGGGCCGTTGCAGGACGGGCAGCTGCAGGTCGACGCGACTCAAGACTGCATCGAGGTTGTCCACGTCAACGTGGACCGGGGTCCGGTCCGGGAGCGGGGCCGAAACACCGCGACTGGAGCGGCCGCTGAAGTCGCCGAGAAGGCACACATGGAACGGGGTCGTCTCCGTGCGTCGAACGGCTCCGGTTGCGGAGCCCGCAGTCATCTGGAAGGAAATGCCGGCCCCTTTCAGGGGGGGAGTCAATCGGGTGGCAGCAGGCGTGGATGCGGGCCGGGGGGCGGGGCGCGTCGGCGCGGTGTCCATCGTGAGTTGGTAGGCGTGAATGGCGTCACGGATGTTCTTGAGCTCCTGCGCCCCGAGATAATTCACCTTGAGCGCCAGCTGATGCTTCACCACATCATAGACGGTCTGGGAGATGCAAATGCCGCCGGGCTCGGCCCGTGCCTGCAAGCGGGCGGCGATGTTCACGCCATTGCCCTGCACATCGCCCTCCTCCACGAACACCTCGCCCACGTGAATGCCGATGCGATGTTGCAGCACCTCCTGGGGAGGCAGGGCCGACGCCGCTTCGCCGAGGGCCTGTTGCATGGCCAGGGCGCAGCTCACCGCGTCGATGGCGCTGGAGAAGTAAATCAGCTGGCCGTCGCCCATCGTCTTCAGCAGGTGGCCGTGGAAGCGCTCGATGATGGGCGACAGCAGTTGGAAATCGCGTCGGACACATTGCAGTGCCCCGGTCTCATTTTCGCCGACGCGAAGGCTGAAGTTGACGACGTCGGTGAACACCACCGCCGCCAGGGAACGTTCCCCGAAAGGAAGCTTCTCGATGCCTTGGTTCTTCATGGGAAGGAAACCGTACTATGAACGTCGCTTGGCGTGGGCTTCAACACAATTCTGGTAAGGATCCTGGGGCCGGGGCAAGGCAGTCCAGCCTCAGATTCGTTTACTGAACCATGCCCCTGCAGCCTTCACGGGCGTCAACAGTCTCCCCGTGGACAATCTTCGAGTTTGCGAAGCAGGTCCGAGTTTGGCAGAGATGGGGCCGCATGTTGAAATTGGGAGTGAATATTGACCATGTTGCCACACTCCGGGAGGCGCGCTACCCGCGAGCCGCGGCCGGGGAACCCGATCCAGTCGTCGCCGCGCGCCTGGCCGAAGCCGCAGGCGCTCACGGCATCACTGCGCACCTGCGGGAGGATCGCCGCCACATCCAGGATCGCGACATCTGGCTGCTGCGCGAGGTGGTGCAAACAAGGCTCAACATGGAGATGGCCAACACGCCTGAGCTGGTCAGGATTGCTCAGGGCCTTAAGCCGGACATTGTCTGTCTCGTGCCCGAACGGCGTTTGGAAGTGACCACGGAAGGCGGATTGGATGTGGCGCACCATCGGTATTCGCTCGCGGAAACGCGAAAACGGCTCAATGACTCCGGTATCGAGGTGAGTTTGTTCATCGCGCCAGACGAGGCGCAGGTCGAGGCTTCCGAACAGGTGGGATCCCAGTTTGTGGAACTCCACACGGGTGCTCTGGCCCAGCGCTACGGCAACCCTCAAGGCCGGGCGGCAGAGCTGGAGAGGCTGAAGCGGGCGGCAGCGCAGGCGCATGAACTTGGTTTGCGGGTGAACGCCGGTCATGGATTGAACTATGAGAATGTCATCGGCCTGTTCGATGTGCCCTATCTGGTGGAGCTGAACATCGGTCATAGCATCATCAGCCGGGCGATGGTGTCCGGGCTGGAGACCGCCGTGCGGGACATGCTCTCTGCAATGGCCGGCTATCCCCTTTGAGGCTTTCCAACACACCCAAGGCCAGATCAGCGAAACCGCGGATTATTTTCCGCAGTCTCGTGCGGCTGGATAGCTCAGTTGGTAGAGCAGCGGACTGAAAATCCGCGTGTCGCCGGTTCGATTCCGGCTCCAGCCACCACTCCTTCAACAACTTACGACGATTCAAAAAACGGCGGTTTTTCGGTGGCTTGCCTCTGGCTTACTTTTCCGGCTCTGTGGCCTACCTCGTCGGCGACCGGTGTTCGCGTCAGTTTCCGTGAAAGATTCCGCTCCCGTCCAGCGTATCCTCTACGGGTGGCGCCCTCGGGGTGGATCAGGGACAGATCAGCAAGGATATCAAAAACTTCAATTTTGAAGTATTTGATAATTTCCTCGGTGCGAACTGGAATGAGCAGAGGCCGAAGCCGGGTCCATCCTCGGGGTGAGTCGGGACCTTATGACGAAGGATGTGAAAAACTTCAATTTTGAAGTATTTCACAATTCCCTCGATCCGCCGACGGGCCCGGGCTTGACCTCCACCCCCCACCAGGCGTAGAACGGTGGCGACGGTTGCGCAAACGACCGTCCGCCCTTTGTGAGTCGGACTAGTCATCCGATGGCGAATCAAAACAAAGCTCAGTGCCCGTTTTGGATACTCCCTTGACTGACCTCTCGGGGGGATAAGGTTTGCGCCTTCCGGAACGGGCACTGTTTTTTTTGAAAGGCTACAACCATGAACCCAATGCAGGAGTTCGTT
>JALOTU010000062.1 GCA_025457725.1 Verrucomicrobiota bacterium | reverse complement strand
CACCACCACCGTCCCCATTATGGCGGTGAAGAAGAAAGGAACCGGAATGGGGCTCCTCGATGCGCTTCTGAAGCTCTAAACTGAAGTTCCAGTGATAACAATTCGTTTTAAGGGACTTGGGGAAAAAAATTCCATAATTTGATGGGTTAATTCAAAAGTTCATCTCAATCAGGAGCTCATCCAGGCCGAAATGGCCCGGCATTACAAACGCTACTAAGAAGAATAGCCCTATGCCGTGGCAGACAAACAGGCCCGTGATCCGGGAATTGGACTGTGGCGGGATCGGAACCCGATCCCGCCCTGGGAATACCGAAAGAACGGTAACACAACTTCAGGTCAGAACGCCCAACATCAACCCCAGCAATCGACTGGATATCTCGGCAACGTGAGGTGGATGTTTTTCATCAGTCGACCTGCGAACACTTCAACTGCGCAACTGTGTTCAGCAGCCGGGAGTGTCACGCCATTTTTGACGCCAGCATAACGTCTCACTCAGGCGCCGTTGGCGTCTCGGCATCCCTGGACAGGGAGAACCCCGGCGCATTCTGCCCGGTCGTGTCGGGCGTTGTGCACACCTGGTTTACCCAATTCTCTGGACTGTCGGTGCACCACATACGGTAGTATAATTTGCCGTAGGTGGCGTTGGCGCGCAACCGATCCCAGGCGTCGCGCGGCAGGTCGAACGCAGCTGGATATATGGGCGAGAAGAGGAACGGGCTTACCTTCCAGGACGCATAGAAATTATTTTCAGTGCGAAGATTGCCATATTGCTGGTTGTTAAAGTACCAGGGGTTTGTGGCGACCTCCACTGCGAAGTAGCGGTTCTGCCCCGGATTCACCTGGAACCGAGGCGGTGTTGACCCATTGGGCAGACTCGTCGGCGCCGTGATCCACGGTGTTCCGGTTTCAACCGTTTGGTTCACCGTCTGTAGCGTAACGCTCGGAGCGTTTGCGCTCTCATTATCGTAAATGCTCGCTTGTGAGTTAACCCATGCCGTCGAACTGTCAGTGCACCACACGCGGTAATAAAGGCGTGAGCCTCTTTGACGCAGCCGGTTCCAGGCATCCGCCGGCAGGGTGAACGTCGAATTGGAGGCACTTATGAAAGGCTTCACCTGCCACGAAGCGTAAAAATTGTTCGTCGTGCGCTGGGACCCGTTGACCTGGAAATTGAACAGGCTCGCGTCGAGGGCAACTTCCACGCCATAGTAACTACTCGCTGGGGCCGATATCTGAAACCCGATGGGGGTCGGACCATTGGTGTGGGTGGCCGGCGCGCTGATGGATGGCCGGCCCGCAGCCGATCCCGTAGCAGCGCCGATGGTAAATGGCTTCTCAGCTTCGAAGGCCGTATTTATGACGCCGTTGCGAAACAAATTAGGCGTCTGATCCGACGGCATTCTGGCAACGATGGACGAATGGAACTGCGCATAATTCCCTTTGAAGGCCCCGCTATTCCACACCTCCAGCAGGCGCTGGGTGAAAAGCCCGTTGGCATCCCCGTCAGCCGAAAGCTGGTTGTCCTGGCATCCCGAGATCAGCAAGACACTCGCCCGGATCGTGTTCCGATGCGCGTGGGCGGTCAACTGCGCGATATCGTAATTCTCCTTGTTGCTCTCATAGTTATGTTTCAGGGCGGCGGCATTGGCGAGACGCACCCGGGGCGCATGGTTGGGCATGAGATCGTACTGGGCCGCCACCTCACGGCTCTTGAAACGGGCGTTGTACGCTAACACTTTCGCAACCGTGCCGCTGTGACAACTGTCGGACAGCATGAAAATCCTCACACCGGGTGCAAAGCCTTCCCACAAGGTGTTCAGCTCGTCGTCAATCAACTGCCGGTCCCACAGCACCCAGGTTTCATCCTGGGCGTCCGGCTCGTCGCCCGTCACATCAGTCATCTTCCCGCCATGGCCGGAGTAAGTCAATAGAAACGTGTCACCGCTCTCCAGTTCCTGGGACGCCTGATTGATACCGCGGCAGACTGCTGCAACCGTCGCTCCGGAATCGGTGAGAATGGTGGATGAATAGCCGAGACTGTCGGCGATTGCCTTCATGTCCCGGGCATCGTTGATACAGCCCGCAAGCTCGCCGTTCCAGCCGTTGTAGGCGGCAGGATTGACGAAATTCAGCCCGATATGAAGTGATAGTCCAATAGCCATGGTTCACCCCCTAGTTTGGTTAAGTTAGCCGATCTGATCCCAGGTAATGCTGACAACATTGCTGCTTGTCTCGAGCCACTGTGTCGTTTCGCTGGGCTTCGCGGCGAAGAGCTTGGTCACCCGGTACTCCAGGATCATGGTCGTCAGGTCAGTGGTTATGGGCAGGAGAAAATCCACGCTCCCTCTGCGGTTTTCCATTGGTACACGAAACGTTCCCGGCACGCCTTTCAATCTGGCGTCAATCAGAATTGCCGATAATCCGTGGTTCTCATAATTCACGAGGTCTACAAACATCGCGTTGGTGCGGATGTCTTCCACCGTGGCACGAATCTCCTCAAGCGATACTGTCCCGTTGCTTAAGAAGGTGGCGTCGGGGACTGCCTCATCGAAGCTTTCGGGTCCGGTCACTTCGAGGGAGGCGCCACCTCCGATGGTGCGCTCCACTGGCACCCGTACCGGCGCCTGTTGGCCGGTGTAGACATACAGATCGCCCACGGTGACGTCGCGTTCAACCTTGTTTACCAGTGTCACCACTCGCCCGTGGCGCTGCACCTGGACTCCCCCCGTCGGCCACGGCCCGGTAATCCGATTCAGATCGATTGACAGGGTCGAGGTGAGCAGTGTCCCATCGTGTAGCTTGAAGCGCGCCTCACCGGAGATTCCGGTGTTTTGAAGGACGTTCTTCAGGAGCAGCGCACCCGGGATGTCTGTGGCCAGGGCGGTGTCAAAGCAGTCCGGGGTTCGTACCACCGTCACCTCCACTGACAGGTTGCTGGTCAAGTCCCAGTGATAGGACACATCCTCCGCCAGGGTGTTTGGCAACTCGAGAACAGGGTTCTGCGTTTCCGCCGAAAGATGGCGCCGCACCTCGCGATACGCCAGGGGGGGGATGTCCGGGGCGAGCATCGCTTCATACAAAATGCGGCTGTTCTCTTCTTTCTCGGCGTCCAGGGAGGCATAGGCCAGAATGATGGGCCGATACGCCTTCTCACCCATGTCCGCGGCGTAGCGGGTGATCCGGTAGAAGGCCGGCAGCAGCAGGAACCGGGCGGGTTGCTGGAGATTACGAAAAATACGATACGCCCCCGTGGCCAGTTCGGCGATCTCCTGGAAACTCTTGGTGGATGCCTGCCCGAGTCGGAACGCCTCGGCGCAACCGATGGCCGTCGATCCTGTGCTGCTCTTCTCTCGATAAAACCCTCCCAGGTTCTCGCACGGGAAGAAGGCGACGACCTTCTCCTGCCGGATCATGGTGCGCTGGGCGTATTGCAGCTTCGGCGGTAGCATGACGGCCGCAGGAGACAGCACCAGCGGTGGCCTGGCGGTCATCATTGCCGTCGGGTTAGCTCTGGTCGGCATGTCACCCCTCGTCACGGCATCCGGGGTTCCCGTCAGCCGTGGCGGTTCCACCCGGAATACCATCTCTCGACTCCCGCTCCCGACCTCGATCCGGCCGGCACCATTCTGCCGGGTCGAAGACAGGAATGTGGCCATGGCAATCTTACCACCCACCAGTATGTGCGGACGATCCGTCACCGGGGTCAAGCACTGGAATTGATAACTCACCTCGAGGCGCGCCGGTTCTGACTGAAAACCGGCCGTCGACAGGGATCCGTAGGTTGTCCGTACCGCGTCGTTGAGCAAATCCACCGTGACCTGCAGCCGGGTGCCCGCCATCTGCACCTGCCCCCGGTACAAAGCTCGCTGCAGTCGCCCGTTTGCGGCATCGATATACGGCACCGTCAGCGTCACCGACGGCTCTACTGGTTCAATCTGCTTCGCCGCAACCCCAGACAGCTTGGTTAGTTCCGCCGCCGTACTCTCCGGTAGGCCCAGCTCCAGAGTAAAACGCACGCTGGCATGGATGGCCGGCAGCCCCGAAGAGGTTGAACCGATTCGTTCATACTCAAACAAAAACGGACTCACTGCCGGCGTGATATTCGGCGCTGGGGTCACCAGTCGCACCGATGGCAGATACCAGCGGTGCGCCAAGCTCACCTCGTCCTGGAAGAACGGGGAATTGACGTCGATCACCACCGGCAGACGAGGACGCTTGATCGGCAGCAAGGCCGGGTCAAAATACACCGCGTGCTGTGACAGGTACGTACTTGAGAGGCCGCTGGTCGAAACCGTCGTGGGTTTCACCGTCTCCGTCGCGAGGAGATGGGCAGTTTGGTAGGAAGTCGCGGTCGGTTGTAAGGTTGCCGCAATCGTTTGCACCTTGCTGCCCAGCGCCACCAGCGCCGGCCGCGCCAACTCCCGGACAGCCCTTGATCGTACCCGCTTCAGTGATGTCAGGGGTGGGCCGGCCCCAACGGTTCCCGAGGGCCCCACGATACGTACAAAGGCCTCGCGATCCAACCCGTCAAGGGCACCCCCGATCACCTGATCCAGGCTGCAGTCAAGCTCAAAACTGCGGATGATGGAGCTGTTCCAGCGCTCCTGGAAAGAGTGGGCGGAAAGCGCCGGGCGTTTAACAAGCGTGTAGCCACCGTCATGTTCATGGAGGAATTGCTGACATCCAGAGAGGAACAATCGAAACACTCTGTCCGTTGCCCCTTCCGGCAGAACGATGCCGCCGCTCTCTAACAACTGGTGGAAGACGCGGCGCGCCGTCTCTTCGGTGACATTGCCATCCAGAGATTCGGCTTGGAACAGGTCCCAAAGCTCGACACTGCTCAGCTTGACTGAAATGCTGTGGCAGGGGGCCGCGGCGCGGAATTCCACCAAGGTTTTCAGCCTGATGGTGGAGATGTCCCGGTCAAGCGCGCCCAGGACGCTGAGAACGTCGTCCTTGTTTAGATGCAGATGTATGGCGCCGCGCAGTAGCGGCGTTGATAGTTCCAGCTCGACCAGGGTGACCCCGGACGATCCTTCGACCTTCAGGTGCACCCGCCGGGCATAAAGGGGCACGGCGCCCGCTTGCTTGGCCGCGGCGGTGGGCAGCTCGTAGCTGATCTCCATTCCCAGGTAACCCGACACGACGAGGTGCCGGATGGCGTCTTCGTTGGGCTGCGGAGGTCGCTCCAATAACAACGTCAAGGAGAACTTGGGCTGCTGATTCACGCGCAAGAGGCGAGGGACCTCCAACAGGCCATGCCGCGTCTCCGTTGCGTCGTCCGGCAACAGGCGTAGGCACAACGTTTCCGGCGGTGTCAGCGTCCGTATATTGGAAATTGTCCACTCCCGAAAAGGCGAGGGGCCACGGCTTTCAGCGGCGGACATGTTAACCTCCCCTGATCAACGTCGCGTGCTAAGGATCTTGGCCCGCACGGAAGCCGCCGAACAAGCGGCACCCCGGGCGGGCTGGTTTATTGCTATTCGCCACTAGGGCGATCGATCCATCCTTCCGCAGCATCGTTGGGGCGCGAGACCGGCCCGCTTTCCCGGCTTTTGCGGGCCATCCTGACCGAAGCGGGGGCGGCCGGCTCACTCCAGCCTTCCACCGCCTCGTTGCCAGCCACCGCATATCCGGCTATTTCACGGGGGGCGCTCCCACCCGGGGCTGGCACTGCCGGAGCCGGAGCTGACGCTGCAGGAGCTGGCGCTGCTGCCATCGGAGCTGGTTGCGCCGGAGCCGCTGCGGGAGGAGTGGGTTGCTCCACCACCGGCTGCGGTGTCGTCCCGGGGATGTCTGCACCCGGAGGAGGTGGTGCAAGGCCCGTCGGCTCGGTTGGCGCGGGAGCAGGTGGACCCGCATCCACTCCCTCTGCGGCGCGCACTGGTTGGTCAGAGAACATTTCGCGCGTCGTCAGGGCCCGCTTTGTCACTCCAGGATCGTCCGGCAGCGGCACAGTCACCATAATCGGCCCATTGCCGATGGAGTCGACCCACGGCCCGCTCCAGGCCTGCCCCTTCTGACTGAGGGTACCGCGCACGGTCACATGCACTCTATACTGATAGTCCGTTGTGAAATCCGGTTGTCCCGTGTATATGCGCCAGAACCGCGGCTCGTTCTGGTCTCCCATCATCCACCGGAAGCGAGTTGCCTTCGTTTTGCGATCCGTGCCGTCGGCTCGTTGCCCTTTGGCACGCAGCTCTACCTCTACAATCTCCGCCGACGACTGGAGCTCCACCCCCAGCGCGATCGGCCCCACATCCAGCGTGCCTGCGGAATCCGCCCGCGTTTCCAGAATGTTGTCGTTGGTTAGCGTGCCGTTTGGGCTGGGATCCAGGTCAATCACATTCTGCTCCACGTCGATCCGAAAGAACGGGAATTCACTCTCGGTCGGAGGCTCCAGCAGGTGGATCTTGCGCTTCACGTACGTCAGGTCTGGTTCCCAATCGTTTGGAGCATTTGCCACCTCGTTCTTGCGCCACTGTATCCACACCGGCCGAAAGGTCGTTTCCGGCGAATCGGTCTTCTGGAACGTCGCCGGTTTCCAGCCGATCGCCCCTTGCTGCGTCGGATACCCTATCTGCGCCGATACGAAGGCCACCGGTTCACCAGCCCAGTTGCGCGCCTTGTCTGGCCAGTTCACCACAGGCTTCACGATTCGGAAGATTTTGCGGTTAAGTTCTCCGAGCACCAGGCGTTGGAAATACTTGCCCTCGGCTGAAGGGTCGTTCTTGATCTCGTTGTAGAAGCCTTCCAGCGAACTCGAGATCGTATGCGGTTGATTGTAGCGGAAATACCGGGTCTCTTCGTAAGACAGATCCACGTGCTGTTCATCCCGGCGGAACTTCAAAGCCAAGCCAGCGCCCCCGCCAAACAGCGAGCTGAAAATACCGCCACTCGATGCCTGTGCAGGCTCCACTTGCGGTTGCGGCGGATCGAAGATCACCTTTTTCGCCTGCTCTGTAAACAACTGGACAATCAGGTCGATGCGCTGGTTGATCAACTTCTCCATCTCCCCGGCGCCCGGCATTGTGCCGTCGATGTCCACCTCGACCTTGATGCCCCCGCCGATTCGCAGACTATTGAATTCCGCTTTGATGTCGGCCGAGAACCACAAGTAGCGCGCATTCACATGCGATGAAAAATGGTTGAATATTCGATCCCATTTCCCGGTGATTTTTACGTGCATCTGCTGTGACCACATCGGGAGTATCAGGTTCTGTGTCACGAAGAGCGGGCTGTAAGTGCCATGGAAACCCGCCCACACAATCTCGCTGGGAATCGGCCCGATAACGCCCCCGTAGGCGTTCTCGCCGCCGGTGATCGAACCGGGTCCGTTCCCCTGCATTCGCCACGCCCAGGCGTCGATCTGCGTTCCCCGGAAAAATTGGCGTCCATGCGGCACCGGTGCCCAGGGCGACCGGCTGCCATAGAGGACGGCTTCCCGGCTCCTCGGCCCTTCCGGCGAAGCGGGTTGAACGGCCTCCCCACCGCTCACCGGGGTGGCGCTCAGGCCGGGCGTTCCGCCGCTGGAATCCGGCGCAAGACTCGAGATCGCTGTCTGATTGGCGTTAATCGGCGCTATACGAATTTGGGGAGCAACGCGGGTGCGGACCCCCCAATACTTGTCATTGCGTCCGCTGAATCGGTCAAGAATCTGGTTCTCGGCCTGCTTCAAAACGGTTGCTGTGTAACGGGAAGTGGTGGTCAACGCGAGCACACCTCCCGCAGTCTCACCACTTTCGATTCCCGCCGTCGTTTCATCAAAGACCCCCACGAAATGAATATGCCGGAATTTGTAATCGTTGTTGTTAGCGTTACGTGCTAACCGGACTTTTTCTGGAATGTAATAGAATAACGGTGCCTTGCGTTCGCGCTGCAAAGCGTCGTTGTTGCGGTCCGGCAAGAAGAGAAGGGTGTGACCTTCGCCATTCTCGTCGGTAACCACGAACTCTTCAAATCCGCCAGTGAAGACTGGTCCTACTGGTTCAGCCATCGTTGCCTCCTATGCTTGGATAGCGCCAAGCACGCCATTGTGATTTGTCACGCCAAGGCAGACTCAGCTCCTGTAAATCAGTCGGACTGCTGCTGGTACGAAAAAGACTTGCCAAATTCCAAAATGCCATCTTAAGTTGCAACATGTGAGAAAACTCCCCATTGGAAAGGGACACATTAACGGAGCTATAATTTTTTGCCAGAAACGGGATGTCTCACTCCAGCTGCACCAAGCTGGGAAAGGAAAGTTTGCCAAACCCGCAAACGCTGTTAATATTAATAGGATTCGGTGGTGTCTTAACCGTATTTGGCCAAGGCCTCAAAGCTCAACTCACCCTTGTCAATGCTCCTGTTTCATCGGGCGCAATTTCATTCCCGCAAATTCAATAAATTGCACGGATGAGGAACCGAGATCAGCAGAAGGGAAGTGAGCGAACAGGTGGCATTGGGGGCATCACACGCCTCATGCCGTGGCGTTGTGATAACTTAGAATAGCAGCACCCATGCCATGTGCCACGGGGAAAAACACTTTTGGGTTAACTGTTTGAAAATGTACAGCTTAAAGGGAAAGAAAGGCGGGCGGGGAATGGCGGGTGATCCGAGGAAGCGCAACTATTGACGAAATATGCGGCTATTGACTCGCAACATATGGCGAGTGGTGCCGTTGGTCTCAGCCGCCGAAACACCCATTCGGCCCCTGGCGGCTCGCCGAGCGGTTCCGTTTGATTTGAGACGGTTTCGGGCAGCTGAAGCGCGAGACCGGTGCTGGTGATAATGGCGCGCTCGATGACGTTTATCAATTCCCTGACGTTTCCCGGCCAGGGGTAGGTGATCAAGATGTCCATCGTGGTGGCGGGAATCGTCTCGATTTTTTTCTGATTGGGTTGAGGCTCGATTGCTCATGAAACGGCGCATTTCATTTCTGCTCGCAGCGGCGGTTCTTGCCTGCGCGGTGTTTTGTCCCGGGCCCGCC
>JALOTU010000468.1 GCA_025457725.1 Verrucomicrobiota bacterium | reverse complement strand
AAAGATGGGTATCGTTTGAATGCGCATAGTGCCGTGGTTACTCGTTTTGTTCTGGAATCACCGCTTCAGGCTGCAGCCACGTCTCATTTCATTGCGGATGCGGCCCTGCTCATCGGAGCGAACCCGCGCGGTCCAACTGTGCCGGCGCGGGCGCGCAGTCGTCTCAAATGACTGACAAGCGGGAGCAGTAAACACCACCTTCCGCCATCACGGCTACTCCCCTAAACCGGGGACCTTCGCGCCTGCCGGGGATGAGGTCGGGCGCCCCCCCCAACCTGTGCCCTGGCAGCCCCGGGACAGCGAACCACGAAAACCAGCCCGTCCAGTGGGGACATTCGGGCGGAGGGACTATTCCAACCTCACCCGGATACGATAGTAATCGGCGAAGGCACGGTGCTGCGGATGGACCGGATAAGTGCCGACCGTCAGGCCGGTGGCGATTTCTACAAACGGTTGCCGCAGGTCGTCGGTCCAATCCACCGAATAGACCCGTCCGGGGACAGCCGTCCACGACAGGCCGGAGGCGTCCACGTGTTCAATCCGGAAGAACGAAGCGGCGTCATTGGGGAGGGTGCCCGCGATGGATTCATCGACATTCAGAACGCCGTCCCCGTCGCTGTCCACACCGGGAAACCCGGCTTCGGTCGAACCGAAGTGGTCGGTCTCCCACCCATCGGGCATCCCGTCCGCATCGCCGTCCAGCAGATCGGGGTCAACCGACACCGAACCCGACAAGTGAAGGTTGAAGGACAGGTCACTGCTGTTGAGTTCCTTCTGATGCACTTCCACAGCCACGAGGTTGGTTCCGGTCACTACCACCAGGGGTGACAAGGGGAACGGGAAGAACGTGTCTTCCGCCGCTCCGCCGACGGTGGTCGAGGCCAGGGTGCCGTGGCTGACACCACCCGCAGGCATGTTGTCACGGAGGACTTCCTGCCCATTGATGTGAACCACCACGCCGTCATCGCGCAGCAACCCGAGCGACAGTTGGGCCAGGGACGCGTTGTTGGGAACAACAAACCGTTTCCTGAAGTAGGTGGTCGGGTGCCTGTTGGTACTGTTGCCGCCGTAGTTCACCACGGTGGCTTCGTCGTTGTCGCCGTAGCCCAGTTCCGCTGCCCCACTCGCCCATGCCGAGTCATCGTAGTTCGTGCCCCGCCAGGCGGAGCCCAGGTCCTGGCCCAGGTCATGATACTTCCACACCGCGTTGGAGGCGATGAGCACGGTGTTGGAGGCATAGAGCGCCGTCAGGATGACATCCTGCCCCGCCAGGGTCAGGGTGGTGGCGGCCGACTGCACCTCCGACACCCCGGCCACGTTGCCGATCCACTGGACAAACACCTGACCACCCGCAGGAGAATCCGCCTGGATGGGAATGATCGATCCGACCGGATAGACACCGTCGCCCGTGCCAGAGTGAACGGTCAGGGTGAAGAGTCGGGGCGCGTAGGCCGCGTTGGTCGCCACCCAGTTGGCCGGATCATTCGCGTAGGCCGCGTTACTGACCCGGCGCAAAGCCATACCCATACCGTCCGCCGACGCGGGCCACGGGGCGCTGTCGTTGTACTTCACCGGCTCGACCACGATGGACGGCACAAAGCCGGTGGCCATCTCCGGGGCGCCCGGCTTTTTCAGCACGATCGTGTCGGCGTCGTTGTCCAACGCACCGCTGTAGTTGAAGATCTCCACGGACGGCGACACACCGTAGAGGGCCCGGAACTCTGCCGCCGTGACCGTGTCGCGAACCAGCAGCAGGGCATCTCCCGCCGTCAGTTGCACGTTGGTGGGAAACGTGAAATCAATCCCCGCGACCGTCCAGGTGTTGGAGGGGTTCAGCGGATCATAGAGGGGCACAACGGCCCCTGAGGTGTTCACAATCTTCAGATACTCGTGCCCGTTGGTGGGGGGGTGATACATGATCTCCTCGATGACAATCGGGCCAACCCGGGGGCCCGAGTTCGCCGCGCCCATGGTCGGACTAATCATCGCCGGGAAATCGGGCGTGCCGGTGGACCGCATGTGCCGGCCAAACGTCACATGGCGATCCTGTCCGCCAAAGTCCTGGAACTCGCGGTAGGCAGGGACGCTGAGAGCCGTGCCATTCCCGGAAGAGAGATACACTGCGTCCCCGTGTCCCCGTGCTCGCTAAGGGCGAAGGCCGCCCCGAAGTGGTCGTGTTCATTGAAGACCACGTAGCCGTTGGCCGAAATGACGGTCCCGCCCGGGACGGCGTATTTCCTCAAATCCCCGCGGCTGTCGCTGAGGAACCAGCCGCCAATGTTGATGGGACTGGCGGTGGTGTTGTGCAGCTCGATCCAGTCGCCCGGGTTGTCCGTGTCCTGGTGGGAAAGCACCTCGTTGATCACCACCGCGCCCTGCGGGTAGGCCGGCGCGGGATTGGCCAGCCCGGGGGAACCGTTTGGCGCGGAGGAGGGCCGCCATGCTGCCTTGCCGTCCCAAGTGGCCGGATCACTTTGAGGATCGCTCAACACCAGTGAGAACCCCTCGCCATCGGTGGCCGGATACCAGTCGTCCTCAATGTCGAACGAGACCAGTGGCGGCATGTTGGTCGGCGCGTAGCCGAGCTCCAGTTTCTCGTCCCGGTTGCCCAACCGGCCGGTGTAGGTGCCCAGCACGTTGCGGCCCGCCCAATCCGGGTAACGGACCTTGAACGCATCCAGGTTCCGCACCACGACGCCGTAGCCGCCTGCCGCGAGGGTGGTCGAGTTCCCATAGGTGAAATCGAAGTTCACCCCGTCGAGGAACCGGACGCCCACCAGGCTGCAGGGCGAAGCGCTGGTGTTGTGGATCTCGATAAACTCGAAATCTGAGATTGTGAAGCCGGCTTCGGTTCCCCCGGAGGGCGGACGCGGATGGTACATGATCTCGGTGATCGCCAGCGGGGCTGGGTGCACCACGAACATGGCCTCGGTCAACGCACTCCAAGGCCAGGTGGACGGGGCGTTGACGAAGGCAGCCCCATTCCAGGAACGGCACTTCACCAGGGTGTTGGAGGTGATCGTGATCGGTCCCGAATACGCCGCCACCGCCGGGGATCCGCCAACCGCCCGGGGATCGGGTCCGTTGAAGGCGACGTATTGCGTCTCGGGACCGGACACGGTGAGCTGGAAGCCGTTCGAGACCAGACCGCCCGTGTGGCTGAGCACCGGGGGATCAATGAGTTGATCATCAATCCACTGTCCGCGCGTCAGCACGTGGTTCTTCATCACATCCACCTTGCCGGACCAGTTGGAGGCGCCCAGGACACCCGACCACTTGGTGTAGTTGCGGACGGCGGCGTTGGTGATCTCCATGCGATAGCGTTCGATCCGCTCGATCATCGCTGTGTCACCCAGGGGCCCCTGCCGCATGGCCTGCCAGCGGTCCACCCACACAATCCAGAACTCGGGGTCATTCAACGCCAGGGCCCGGAACCAAAGCGGCCCGGAACTATGGAAAAAGAACAACGTGTCGGTGGCCAGACTCCAGACCTCGGGATTGGAAGCTCGCGCGTCGTTGTCACAGCCCATGGACCGGTCGAAATCCCAGATTGGTCCCATGCGGACCGGCCCGTTGCGATCCTTGTGGTAAAACGTGCTCGCCGACAGTCCATCGGCATTGTTTGCAAAAACGTTGAGGATATGGTGATCCGCAAACGAGGTCACATCGAGGTAAGACTCATAGTCCCCGCTCGGAATCGTGGCGTGAATGGTGTTGAGATGGTTGGTGAACCAGCTTTTTTGAGCTCCGGTTAGATCGGATCCCGAAGGAGACACGTATTGAAGTGGTCGATCACTGAGACTGGTTGGCATGGGTTTTCCCGCGGCTGCAAAGTTGTCGACATCATCGAGGCTTTCGACTTTGTCCTTTTTCCAAAGGTATCCGCCGGAGATGTCCGGCTCCATACTGGCTGTTGGAGACAACTCTGCAATGTCGACTCGATCTGGCCCGACCGTTATCTTCTCCATCAGGATGTAGACCCCGTAGTAGTCGTCCGACTCGCTAATGCTACCGCCGGCATCATCGTAGTTCAGAAAGACTTCGACGAACCGGGTTCGGACCGCATACTGCCCCGCTTCATTGCTGATCTCGTAGATAAACGGGTTGCGAATCAGGGCCGTGTCAATGGTCCACGGGGCATACAGGATCCAGTCGGAGTCCGCTGGCATCCCCAGCGGTTCGATGGCCCGCCCCTCCTCGTCCGCCTCCCCCCAGGTCTCCAGCGACAGGTTCGGTTTGCTGGCTGTGGAGCGAAGGGTTGATTCGCCCCGCCGCCGGATGCCCGCGCGCGACGTCACGGCAGGGCTGTTGGTGAGGCGGCAGACCCCGCTTACCGGCTCGAAGACCATGACCTGGCACGGTTGCCGGGTAATACTGTCCGGGGCAGGCACCTCGCCGGCCCCGAAGTTGTCGAGGACCACCACGGGGATTTCCGAGGCGAAGGCTGCGGCGTCGCCCGCCAGGTGCAGGAAGGTTTCACTGCGAACCGGTCCATCCACGAGCTCGGTCCGGAAGGAACGGGCGCGCACCCGCGTCGTGGCGTTGATGGGAATCGGTCCTCCATAAACCGTGGAGGAGGAGCTCGGAACCGATCCGTCCAAGGTGTAACGAATCGTGGTCGTGCCCGGAGACGGGACGGAGAGCACCAGGTTGAAGGGTGCGGTGAACGTGCGGCTGGACACGGAGAATTGCACCGCTTCCGAGATGACCTGCGCGTTGGCGGCCCCCGGGGTGGGGATTGCAAAGTAGG
>JALOTU010000467.1 GCA_025457725.1 Verrucomicrobiota bacterium | reverse complement strand
CGGGCACCTTCCACAACACGTCGTACGTCTCGGGCTCGACCTGCCGGATCTCAAGATAGGCGGGGCGCACCTCGTGAGCCGAACCGACCGGCGTCACAACAACACTGCAAAGCAGGGCCAATGCTGAAGCCAACCTCCTCATGGATGCATCGCCTCGGGTTGATCCGGCCTCTCTGCAACAGGTTCGCTCTCGGGCCATTGAACCGTCACAGTGTAACGTTCGAGGCACTCCTTGAGAAACGCCTGCACGGCCTCTTGACGGCGGGCTGTGGCCAGACTCCGCTCCACCCGGCTGCGCACCTCCTCCAGCGGCGGTAATCGGGGCTCGCTCCGCTCACTCACCCAAACAAGATGCTGACCGAAGCTGGAGACGATGGGACCGCTCCACTCGCCGGCTGGTGCCCGGCCCAAGGCGTTCGCGAACTCCAGACCAAACTGAGCCGAAACTGCGGCTCGCGGTTCCTTGATGAACTCGCGGGGCAACAATAGGCGATCGCCCAAGTCGTCGATTTCAATCCGCGCGCCACCCGCCCGGAGCCTCCCGAGCAATGCGGCGGCGTCGGCATCGATGTTTGTGCCGCGTTTGTCAGGATCGAGATACACCTGGCGGAAGGTGAACCGGGCGTCCTGCTGGAACCGCTCCGGGTTTTGCTCGAGATAGTTGGCCAGTTCCTCGTCCGTTGGATCAACGGTGGCGGAAAGATCCTCGGCTAGAAACTCCATCTTCTGCTGGAGCCGTTGGCGGATCACCGGATCCTGGCGATCCAGGCCGAGTTTTATTGCCTCCCGACTGAGCATCTCTTCCTTCACATATTCATCGACGAGGGTCTTCAACTCCTCCGGTTCGGGCGCCCGTTGCCAGGCTTTGGCGAAATTCGCTGTGAGATTTTCGATCTGTCCTTGGGAAACGACGATTTCGTCAGCCGGGGAGGCCGCCTTCCGGCTCAGCGCCGAATCCAACGCAAACAATGCCGCGCCAAGCAGCAGGAAGTGGACAAGTGGTTCGCGAATCAGTCGTTTCATCCGGGTCCAACAGAAGGCAATGCAGAGAACCGCGACAACAGGCCCGAAGAGTCCGGCCTTCAGGAAGGCAGACCTTTGCCGGTGGTCGTGATCGTCAGTTTGCCGTGCTTGACTCCCTTGGCGCTGGTCAACCTGTCCGCCATGCTGCGGATTCTCTGCGCGGGTCCGCGTACCACCAGCACCTCCAGGCAGTTGTGATGGTCCAGATGCACGTGCAAGGTGGATATGATAACCTCGTGATGGTCGTGCTGGTAATCGGTCAAATCCTCCTGCAGCCCCTGCTTGTGGTGGTCATAGACCAGGGTGATTGTCCCTGCAATTTCGTTCTCGCCGAGCTCCTGCTGATGCTCAATCAGTTGGGCGCGGATCATGTCAGCGATGGCCAGCGATCGGTTGTCATAACCTTTCTCACGACACATCCGCGCCAACTGTTTCTCAAGGCCTGCTGGAAGCGAAACGCTGAATCGGGTCACTGGGGTGTTCTTACGGCCGCTCACACCGTAAAGAGTAGCGAAATGCCGCAGTGCGTCAACGCGAGCCATTCTCAGCAGAGCTGTCCGCGCAATTTCCCGCAACTGTTCCCACAACATCAATGCTTCATGCTCCGGGGTGAGGTCGGCATGATCGGGGGGAGTCTTCCAGCCAGCCTTCTGGATCAACTTCAGCCGGGAAAAATGCGCGTCAATGACCACCATCGCCTCGACCAGCGACGAGGTTTTGGAAACTTCCGGCAAATCCTTAACCGCCGCGAGTTGGGCTGGCGTTGGCTTCTGGAAAGTGGCCGCGGCGCGATACAATCCAGCGTAGTCCGCCGCAGTTCCCGCCTCGCGCATCCACGCCTCGGCTTGCCCCGGAGTCCAGTCCTGTGTGGTTTCGCAAATCACCGCCACGGCGGCTGGACCACGATGCAAACCATGATGGCAATGCACGAACACCGGTCCGCTTTGGGATTCGACTGCTTTGGCCAGCTCGACCACGCGATTGCTGGCAATGCCGTCGTAACCGAAGGGAAGATGAATATAGCGCAAGCCGTGGCGGTGAGCGGTCTCCACGTCGGGCTTGCTGCCGTCCACACTGATGATGGTCTTCACGCCAAGTCTGGCGATGGCCTCAAAGGCTTCATCCCCCTCCGGTTGTGAACCGGAGAACACATTGTCGGCAACGCGGAAAGAATTGTGGATGCCCGGGATCTCGATGTGTTGGCAGCGGTCCGACAACAGTTCGCCGGACTGGAAATCGGCAAAACGGGTTACGCTGTCGGCTTTGGTCCACAATCCAACCATGCCAGCGTCGGTAAAGGTGGAATCCACGACATCAAACAGCTGAGTACCGTTGAAAATGACATGGTTGGTGGGGCCGGAAAATTCAACCCGGAGATGATTCCAATCTCGTCGCTGGACGGGAGCGGATACGCCATAGCTGCCGTTGCGGCCCACAATATCCAGAACGCTGCGCTTGCCGCCGACCACCTTGTAGAGCACGACGTTGGTTTCAAGGGCGTTTCCCCGGCAGATGTAGTAGTTGTTGGCGTCACGGGCGCGCCAGACCACTCCCCCGGCCTGGTCCTTCACGCCTGCGAGAGGCTGGAAGCGCACTTCGACATATCCGTC
>JALOTU010000061.1 GCA_025457725.1 Verrucomicrobiota bacterium | reverse complement strand
AACCACAGAAGAAAGGACAGTATCATGATAATGCCCATGTTGGCGGAAATGACAGGCAGCATCCACATCGGACTGGCGGCGCTCGGCGCGGCCCTGGGTGTGGGATTCATCGGCATGAAGGCTTCGGAGGCGGTCGGGCGCAATCCCGGCGCGGCCACGAAGATCCTCGTTCAGGCCATCCTGAGCACCGCGTTCGCGGAAGGGATCGTGTTCTTCGCGATCTTCCTGGTGAAACAGGGTTAGTCCCGCGGTGCGGGATCAGGCGATCCCGCACCCGGTCGGTTTTTATCGGCTTATGCACATTCCAATCCTCTTGGCGGCTGGCGGAGGGATCGTGTCCGATCTCTCGGAAACGGCGCGGCAGACCGCGATGACCTTCGGCCTGAACTGGCCGCATTTCATCTCCCAGGTCATCAGCTTCTGCATCGTGGCGGGGCTGCTGTATCTCTGGGCCTACAAACCCATCCTGAAGCTGCTCGAGCAGCGCCGGCAGCAAATCGCCGAAGGGTTGGAGAATGCCGAGAAGATCAAGAAGGAACTGGAAGCGACCGCGAAAGCCCGGCAGGAGATTCTCGACAAAACGAACACCGAGGCGATCAAGCTCCTGGAGGAGGCCCGTGCCACGGCGGCCGCCGTGCGCGAGCAGGAAACCCAGAAGGCCATCGCATCGGCCGAACAGATCATTGCCAAGGCGCGTGCAGCGGCCGAGCAGGATCACGCCCGAATGCTGGCGGACCTGAAAAAGGAGATCGGTCGCCTGGTGGTGCAGACCACCGTGACGGTGACCGGCAAGGTGATGACGCCCGAGGACCAGAAGCGTCTGGCGGAGGAAACCACCCAGCAGATCTCCGCTTGAGGCGGGAGACCAGATATCGCGAATGAAGATTTCCAAACAGGCCCGGCGCGATGGCAAGCAGCTCTTCCGGGGTTGCATGGCGGACGGGCGCCTGGAGGAGGCCAAAGTCCGGGAAACAGTGAGGCTGGTGTTGGAGCGAAAACCACGGGGTTGGCTGGCCGTCCTCACACATTTCCAGCGACTGGTCAAGCTGGAGCTGGATCGCCGCACCGCGCGGGTGGAAAGCGTGGTGGCGCTGGACGACCACCAGCAGGGCCGGATGAAGGACAAGTTGGAAGCCCTTTATGGCGCGGGGTTGAATTTCGAGTTCGTGCAGAATGCCAGGCTCCTGGGCGGCCTGCGCGTGCGCGTCGGCAGTGATGTCTATGATGGCAGCGTGGAAACCCGCCTGGCCGCGTTGGAACAGAGTTTTTGAGGCAATTCGCCTGATTGGATCAAAAGAAAGCTATGAGCAACTTGTTGCAGGAAATTGAAGCCCAGATCGCCGGGGTCAAGCAGACGACGGTGAAACAAAACGTCGGGATCGTCCGCGAAATCGGCGACGGCGTGGCCAAAATCGAAGGCCTCGCCGACGTCATGCTCAACGAGATGATTGACTTCGGCAATGGGGTCATGGGACTGGCGTTGAACCTCGAGGAAACCGAGGTGGGCGCGGTGATCCTGGGCGATTACCTCGGCGTCAAGGAGGGGCAGGAGGTCAAGACCACCGGCAAACTGCTCTCCGTGCCCGTCGGCAAGGCCATGCTCGGCCGGGTCGTGGATACCCTCGGCCGCCCCGTGGACGGGAAGGGTCCCATCCAAACCGATACCTTCTATCCCGTGGAGAAAATCGCCCCCGGCATCATCAAGCGCAAATCCGTGAGCCAGCCGGTGCAGACCGGCATCATGGCCGTGGACGCCATGATCCCTATCGGGCGCGGTCAGCGCGAGTTGATCATCGGGGATCGTTCGACCGGCAAGACCACCGTGTGCGTGGACACGATGATCAGCAACGCGCGGTTGAACCAGCTGGCGGAGGATCGGGGCGACAAGGATTATCGGCCGCTGTATTCCATCTACGTTGCGATCGGCCAGAAGCAATCCAACATTGCGCGGGTTGTGGCCACGCTGGAGGAGCATGACGCCCTCAAGTATTGCATTGTGGTGGTCGCCGCCGCGTCCGACTCGGCCACGAGCCAGTACCTGGCGCCGTTTGCCGGCTGCAGCATGGGGGAGTGGTTCATGGATAACGGGATGGATGCCCTGATCATCTACGACGATTTGTCCAAGCAGGCCCAGGCGTATCGCCAGGTGTCCCTCGTCCTGAAGCGTCCCTCGGGACGTGAGGCGTATCCGGGCGATGTCTTCTACCTGCACAGCCGGTTGCTCGAGCGCGCCGCCCGTCTGAAGGAGGACAGCGGGAACGGATCCCTGACCGCCTTGCCGATCATCGAGACACAGGCGGGCGACGTGTCCGCCTATATTCCCACCAATGTGATCTCGATCACTGACGGCCAGATCTTTCTGGAGACCGACCTGTTCTACCAGGGCGTACGCCCGGCCATCAACGTGGGGATCTCGGTGTCGCGTGTCGGCTCGTCCGCCCAACTGAAGGCCATGAAGCAGGTGGCGGGAAAGATCAAGCTGGAGCTGGCCCAGTTCCGGGAGCTCGCGGCCTTTGCCCAGTTTGGCTCGGATCTGGACGCCGGCACCCAGAAGCGACTGGAGCGCGGCAAGCGCATCGTGGAGTTGTTCAAGCAGCAGCAATACAAGCCCCTCACCGTGGAGGTGCAGGTGGCCATCCTCTGGACCGTGCAGAATGATCTGCTCGACGACGTGGAGGTGGGCAAGGTGAAGGACTTCCAGGACAAACTGAGCGAGCACCTCACCACCCGCAAGGCCGGCCTGCTGGACAAGATCCGGCAAAAGGGTGCCCTGGACGACGAGCTGAACGCGGCCCTGAAAACCGCGGTGACCGAGTTCAAACAAACGTATCGGTAATTGCATGGCGAGCACGCGCGATTTGCGCCGACGAATCAAGTCGGTCACCGGCACCTCGAAGATCACCAAGGCGATGCAGATGGTGGCTTCGTCCAAGATGCGTCGTGCCCAGCAGGCGGCGCTGGCGGGGCGGCCGTATGCGCAATTGATGGTCAGCATCCTGGCGGATTTGGGGGGTGACCTGACCGACCTGACCCATCCGCTGCTGGAGAAGCGGGAGGTTCGCAAGACCGCCGTCCTGGTGATCACCTCCGACAAGGGGCTCTGCGGCGGGCTCAACGCCAACCTGCTGCGCGAGGTCGCCAAGCTCGACGTGGCGAGCACGGTGTTCATCTGCGCGGGTCGGAAGGGCGCGCAGTTTGTGGGCCGGACGAAGCGGAACCTGGCGGCTGATTTTTCCTACAGCGACAGCCCCACCTTTGCCGAGGCCCGAACCATCTCCAAATTCATTCAGGACATGTTCACCCAGGGGGAGGTGGATGAGGTCCGGGTGATGTACAACCGCTTCGTCAACACCATCAGCCAGGTTCCGGAGAGCCTCCGGCTGCTGCCGCTCTCCAACGTGGACCGGGTCAAGGCCGGGGTGGGGAACGACGGCGAGCCGCTGGCGCACAACTCCGTCGAGCAGGATTTCCTCTTCGAACCCGATGCCTCGCATGTGCTGGGGGCGATGCTGCCGCATTTCGTCAACTTTGCCATCTACCAGCTGTTGCTGGACGCCAAGGCCAGCGAGCAGAGTGCGCGCATGGTGGCGATGAAGAACGCCACGGACAACGCCAAGCAGATCATCAAGGATCTGACGCTGGACTACAACAAGATGCGCCAGGCCAACATCACCAACGAACTGCTTGAAATCACCACCGCCCAGATGGCGCTGGGTTGAGGCTTTCAGACTGAAACAAAGATCGAATCGAGAACATGAACAAAGGCAAGATTGTCCAGGTCATTGGTCCCGTGGTGGACGTGGAATTTTCGGATCAGCTTCCGGCCATTTACAACTCACTGACGGTCGAATTCGACGTGCCTGGCGTCGGGCGTTCGAAGCAGGTGCTCGAGGTCGAGCAACATCTCGGCGACCGGTGGGTCCGCTCGGTCTGCATGGGGTCCACCGAGGGCCTGAAGCGCGGGTGCGAGGTCATCGACACCGGCGAACCGATCTCCATGCCCGTGGGCGAAAGCGTGATGGGACGCGTCTTCAACGTGATCGGTCAGCCCGTGGATGAGCGCGGCGAGGTCAAGGCGGCCAAGCGCAATCCGATTCATCGCGCGGCGCCCAAACTGGTGGACCAATCCACCAGTCCCGAACTGTTGACCACCGGCATCAAGGTGATCGATCTCATGTGCCCGTTCCTCAAGGGCGGCAAGGTGGGGGCCTTCGGCGGGGCGGGTGTCGGCAAGACGGTGGTCATCATGGAGCTGATCAACAACATCGCCAAGCAGCACGGTGGCTACTCGGTGTTTGCCGGTGTGGGAGAGCGGACACGCGAAGGCAACGATCTTTATCACGAAATGTCCGAAGCCGGGGTCATCGACCAGAAGGACCTGTCCAAGTCGAAGGTGGCGATGGTGTTCGGCCAGATGAACGAGCCGCCCGGCGCCCGTCTGCGCGTGGCCCTCTCAGGGCTAGCCATCACGGAGTATTTTCGCGATGAAAAAAACCAGGACGTGCTGCTGTTCGTGGACAACATCTTCCGCTTTTCGCAGGCCGGATCGGAAGTGTCCGCCCTGCTGGGGCGCACCCCGTCAGCCGTCGGTTACCAGCCGACACTGGCCACCGAAATGGGCGAGCTGCAGGAGCGCATCACCTCGACCACCAAGGGGTCCATCACTTCCTTCCAGGCCGTGTACGTGCCGGCGGACGACCTGACCGATCCAGCCCCGGCGACCACGTTTGCCCACCTGGATGCCACCGTGGTGCTGGAACGTTCCATTGCCGAGCTGGGCATCTATCCCGCCGTGGATCCGCTCGCCTCGACCAGCCGCGCCCTGGCGCCGGAGATCGTCGGCGAGGAGCACTATGCCGTCGCCCGCGGCGTGCAGACCGTGCTGCAGCGCTACAAGGATTTGCAGGACATCATTGCGATTCTGGGCATGGACGAGCTTTCGCCGGAGGACAAGCTCACCGTGGCCCGGGCCCGCAAGATCCAGCGCTTCCTCAGCCAGCCGTTCTCGGTGGCCGAGGTCTTCACCGGTCATTCCGGAAAGCAGGTTCCTGTGGCGGAGACCGTGCGCGGGTTCAAGGAGATTCTCGACGGCAAACACGATCATGTTCCCGAGGCCAACTTCTACATGAAGGGTGGCATTGACGAGATCAAGGAGTAGGTGCCCCGGATGAGCTTGACGCAGCATGCACGACGCGAGAGGACCCGCCAGATTTTGGAGGGACGCCGCGCGTTGCGTGCGCAAGCCTGAGATAACCCGGTCATGTTAAAACTGGAAATCATCACCCCGGAAGCGGTCACCTACTCGGACAACGTGGACATGGTGACGCTGCCCGGCGCCGAGGGCGAGATGGGCATTTATCCGAATCACGTGCCGCTGCTGACCCAGGTGGTCGCCGGGGAGATCCTGGTTCGCAAAGGGAGCGAGGAAATCCTGCTGGCCGTGGGCGAAGGCTTCGCGGAGATCACGGGCGAACGCGTGGCCATTCTCACCGACATGGCGATTCGCTCGGACAATATCGACGAGGCCAAGGTGGAAGAGGCGCGTCGCCGGGCCGAGGAGCGGCTGCGGGAGGAAGTCTCAGCGGACGAGGAAGCCGTGCTGCGCGCGTCCGTGGCCAACTCCCTGGCCCAGCTGAAGGTCAAACGCCGCCAGCGACATTGACCGGATCCGCCCGGATTCGGGAACATCGGACACTCAAGCCGTCCTCGACAGGCGTGCGCAGGGCCTGTTACAACTCCCTTCCCTGTGGCTATGGACGACACGAATTCTCTGATTGAGCAGCGCCGGGCAAAGCTGGCTTCCTTGCGCGAGCGGGGCATCGACCCGTTTCGCAACAAGTTCACCCCCTCCGAATCCTGCCTCGAGGCGCGTGAGAACTATTCCGAGGGCCGGGAGGTGCAGTTGGCCGGCCGCATCACGGCGCATCGGGACATGGGCAAGAGCCTGTTCGTGGACATCCGCGACCAGAGCGGTCGCATGCAGGTGTACGCCCAGAAGAACGCGTTGGGGGAGGAGCCATTCGAGATTTTCAAACACCTGGACCTGGCGGATTTCCTGGGGGTGAAAGGCACGATGTTCACCACCAAGACCGGGGAGATCTCGGTCAAGGCGGAGTCCTTTGTGATTCTCGCCAAGTCCTTGCGCCCGCCTCCGGCCAAGTGGCATGGCCTGGAGGACACCGAAATCCGCTACCGCCAGCGTTACCTCGATTTGATCTCCAACCCGGAGGTCAAGGAGGTGTTCCTGAAGCGCAGCGCCATTCTGCGCGAGATGCGCGGATTCCTGGAGCATCGGGGTTACACGGAGGTGGAGACGCCCATGATGCAGGCCATTCCCGGTGGGGCGGCCGCCCGCCCCTTCAAAACCCACCACAATGCACTGGGCTGCGACTTCTACCTGCGCATTGCGCTGGAGCTGCCGTTGAAGCGGTTGCTGGTGGGGGGGCTGGACCGCGTGTTCGAAATCGGACGCAATTTCCGCAATGAGGGTCTGTCCCGCCGGCACAATCCGGAGTTCACCATGCTGGAGGCCTACCAGGCCTACGGGGATTACGAAAGCATGATGGAGCTGGTGCAGGGGCTGGTGTGTCACCTGGCCGAAAGCGTGCTGGACACGCTGGTCATCGAACACAAGGACACCGAGGGAAACGTGGTCCGAACCATCGATCTCAACCCGCCGTGGCGGCGCGTGACCTACAAGAACCTGGTGCGCGAGACGGCGGGAGCCGATTGGTTTGAACTGACGCCGGCGCAGCGACGGGAAAAAGCGTCGGCCCTGGGTGCGGAGATCGGCGAGGCCTATGAGGATTTTGAGGTGACACAAGCCGTGTTCGAGAAGCTGATCGAGCCCACCCTGATCAATCCCACCTTCGTGACCCACGCGCCCAAGCAGCTCATTCCGCTGGCCAAACTGTCTCCCGATGATCCGGACTGTGTGGAGGTGTTCGAGTGCTGCATCAACGGCCAGGAAATTGCGCCGGGTTACACCGAGCAGAACGATCCCATCGAGCAGCGCGAGCGGCTGGAGCATCAGGCGGGCGGCGAGCAGCAGAAACTGGATGAGGATTTTCTCATTGCGCTGGAGCATGGAATGCCGCCGGCGGGTGGTATTGGCATCGGCGTGGACCGATTGTGCATGATGCTGCTGGGACAGGAGAGCATCCGGGACGTGGTTCTGTTTCCGCAGCTGCGGCCGAAGACCTAGCCGCCGCGCACAAGGCGGACGTAGTTGTTGATGAGAATCACATCGCCCTGCGGGCCGCGGCCATGGGGAAACCGCGCGGGGTCACCAGCCTTGGGATCACTGCGCTGGGCACCGGCACCATGGATGTCCACGTAACGGTAATCGCCAGCATCCGCACCCGGTTGATCCGCCTCCGGCCGTGGCTCTCGCGGAGGTCCGTCTCGGCCGGGGCCGCGCCCGAAACCACCCCCTTCGCCGGGCGTGCCCCCGCCCATGCCGCGCGGTGACATCCAGCCGGCCGCGCGTCCGAAGGCGACATACATGGCGGCCTCGCCGCCTCTGAACCCAATATGTGTCGTCGCTGACCAGTAAAACGGGTAGTCAGCCTGCCGTGCCCCGTTCGTGATCGTGGTGCAGCTGAAGAGTGGATCAATGGCGGCGGATTGCGTGGTGTCGGGAGAACGGGTGTAGTCCACAAGGCTCTGCAATTCCTTCACGCTCGGCAGTCGCCAGTCGTCGTGGCCGAGGTGTTTCGCCGCATTCTGCTGTTGCACCCAGGCGAGCGCTTCCTGCCAGTTCATGCCCCGGCCACTGTCGGCTTGGGACCACATCAAGCCGGTGGCGCGGTCGGTGACCGTGCCATCGCCGCTGGCATGGAAGTCATTTCTTCCATAGGCCGGGTTGCCGCGTACGCATTGCACCAGGAATGTCTTCTCACTCCGGCCGCCGGGCATCTGCAAATCGTAACCCTTGATGCGGCCATCCGCGAAGTTGACACCAAAAACCTTGCCGCCGCCGCGTGGAGACCGGCCGACATATACGGTGCTGGAGGCGTATTGCGAATCTATGACGCGTTCGCCGGCACTGGTGTCGCCATAGGCAAACTGGAAGTAGTTCGTGTCAATGAACGGGGTCAATCCTGAGGTGTTTGAAATCCCCGGCCCACTGGGATCCGTGCCGCGCGCGTCAAAGAGGGAATAGAGTTCCTTGATCGTCGGCAGGCGCCAGTCGTCAAACCCTCCGAATTTGGAGGTGTTGAGTTTCGCCGGGAGCGACTGGGCTTGCTTCAGCGTGAGTTTGTCATGGGCGGTGACGGCGCCGTTGCCATCGGTGTCCGGACTGTGCTGCCAGGTCAGCCCGGTGACGTTGTCGTGAACCGTCAACCCGTCGGCGCTCAGTGTGTAGCTGGCCGGGTGGCTTTGAAACTGGGCATCCTGGCCGTAGAACGCCTGGCCCGGGTTGGGGGGGATGATTTCGCGCCGATTGTCGTAACACTGCGTCTGGCCGGTGGCAACAATGGGATAGCTCACTTCGGCGTGGAGTGCATTCCTGGCAAGGGTGCTGGCCATAACCACGAGCAGGATTTGAATTGTGGCTTTCATGATGTGCTGGTTGTTTACCGTGTGTTCTCTGCGCCCGCCGTCCGCACCGACTCGATGCAGTAAAGATTCCGGGTGTCGTCCTGCACCCAACCAACGCGAGGTGTGTTAAGGTTGTATGTCGCGGAGACAGGAGAATTGTTTGGCAATTGTAAAGTCGGGGGGAGGGATGACGCCGGCTCCTCCACGGTTCTACCCTGGGTGCACGACTTCTCGTGAATGCCTGCGATGGCTTGTTTCCCTGGGTCGCGGCTTCGGCTATTTCAGCGGCGGTTGCGGTGGACCGGGGAACTTCCGGCGGGACGCCGGAAGCGCGTCAATCTCCGAAGCACGTTCCGACAGCCTTGGCGGACTGAACCCATTGGTGGTCGGGGGGGACCAGCTTTTTGCGTCCGGCCACCTCTTCAATGGGAACCGGGACGACGTCCATTCCGCGCACCGCGATCATGACCCCGTACTGCTGCTTGAGCAA
>JALOTU010000060.1 GCA_025457725.1 Verrucomicrobiota bacterium | reverse complement strand
GGACAAAATTGTCCGCGCCTTGTGTTGGCGGACCGCGCCAGCCTCCAAGGGGGGCGCAGGGACTTCGCACCAGAACGATGAACGGGGTGCATTCCGCTCTTGGAGAGACTGACGGTTCCTCAGGTGGTGCCTGAACTTGCAGGCGACGACGTGAGTCGGCGGGTGCGCTTCCGGGCACTCCTGACGTCGTGCGCTACAGGGCGGGGCACTCGTCACCTCGTGCGCTACAGGGCACTCGTCACCTCGTGCGCTACAAGGCACTCGTCACCTCGTGCGCTACAAGGCACTCACCTCGTGCGCTGGAGGGCGATCACTTTCCGATCAGGCCCAGGTCATCGCGGTTGACCCAGCCGCTGGTGTAGCGGGTGCGGATCAAGGCGTAATCTCCGCGCACGCGCTGCAATCGGGCGGGAAGGCCGGAGGGCAGGTAGGTGATGATCTGGGCCTCGGCCGTGGGGGTGACGCGAAGGGCCGTTTCCCGGGGCAGGATGAATCCGAGGCTGGCGCGGCTGTTGAGGCCGGCGAGCGCGGGCAGGCAGAGCAGGAACACCGCGGCGCAAGCCGCCGCCCCCGCCTGGAACCAGTCGCGCCGGCGTTGCCGGAAGACGGCCGGCAGCACCAGCAGACTGGCTCCGCACCAGAAGCTGCCCGCGGCGATCCACGGCCACCAGCCGGCCGGCAGCCAGGAGGAACAGACCTCGTACCAGCGCAGGTCCGGCTCCTCGAGGTCGCCGGTGTGGCGGGCATAGCGCAGGCTGGTTTGCGCATTGGTGTTGCGCGGGTCCAACCAGAGCGCCTGTTCCCATGCCCGCACCGCAGGACCCGGGCGCCCTTGGTTCCAGGCCGCGTTCCCGAGGTTGTGCAGCGTGCCGGAGGCGGGACGGATCGTCGCGGAATTTTCGAACATATAGAACGCCTGCCCGACGTCGCCCGCCTTGGCCGCGGCGACGCCCTGCTCAAAGAACCGCAGGCTGACCGTCTCGTCTGCCGCGGGCAGCGAGAAGCTCAAGGCGATCAGCACCATGGCGGTCAGCAATGGGTGAAGGCTGCGGGATGGCAGGAGTTCGCGTCTCATCTTGGGTTCAAAAGCGCATCGCGGAGAGAGTTCAATTGTTGATCCACCTCCGCAGCCAGACCGAGCAACTCATCTTGCCCGGGTTGCACGTTGTTGAAACGCCATTGGGTGGCGGAAGTGAACAGCTTCGTCACGACGGTTGTCACGGGTTCCTTGGGCAGGTGTGCAGGCAGGGCGCTGAGGATGTCGCTGCACACCAGGGCGCGCGGGTCCGCCGGTGCCATGGGCGCGCAGGCTTCGCGAAATCCCTGGATGGCATGGTCCAGGAACCCCCGCGTGTCGCGCCGGCGCGCGGCCGTCCGTGCGCGGCGGGCATGCCGGCGGATGGCCCGGCGCGCGCGACGTCGGATCACCACCTCCGGGTGCTGTTCCAGGAACCGGCGCCGCCGTTCCCTGAACCAGAGTCCGCCCAGAAGTGTGGCCGGGAGGAGTTGCACGGCGGCAAACCATATCTGCTGATGGGCGGGAGTGAGCCGGTGCGCGGCGCGGCCGGGTTCCTCCAGATTGGGGGCCAACGCGGTGGGTTCCTCTGGTTTCTGAAGCAGTTGATTCAGCAGGGATCGGGATTCGATCAATGAAAGCCGCCCGGTGACTGCGGGGTTGAAGGAGGAGGGATCCACCCGAATCGGCACCGGCGCCACGCTCAGGTCCACGTACTGGCGCGAGTCGGGATCGAAGGAGCAAAACGGGATGGGGGGCGTGGCGGTGATGGAATCGTCCAACGGGATGAGCGTGTATTCAAACGTGACGAACCCGCGTTGCCGAATGATGGCGGGGAGGGTGTTCTCCTTGCGGCTGGGGAAGACCTGCCATTGGGGTTGCGGTTCGATGGGGGGCGGGAGAACGCGTTCGAGGTTTCCGCTGCCGCGCAGGACAAGACTGAGGGTGATCAGGTCGCCGGCGGCAACGTGGTTGGTGGAGAGGACGGGCGGTTCGACCGTGAACGTGCCGATGGCTCCCGTGAAGCCCGGACGCTGGGAATCTTGAGGGAGGGGAAGGACGTTGAGCGCCAGCGGCTCGGAATCCACCAGGGTGTAGCGCGCCTGGGGTGGGGTGGTCAGAACGCCGCCGCCGGAGATCACGATCTGGCCCTGGAAAGGGCTGCCGACAGTGAATCCCTTGGCGATCACCGTCGTGCGGCCCGGTCGCAACGGGGTGGCCAGCACCTCGGAAATGAAGACCGGACGCGCCACCCCATTTTCAATTTGCGTCACGACGCGTTGCGCGCGGAAATTGCGGTCCACGATCAGGTTTTCCCCCACCACATCCGCCTGGGTCAGCGTCTGCACGTTGCCATTGGGCTCGCTGGGCAGGGCCATCTGCAGCTCCACATTCTGGCCCACGAAATACTCCGTGCCGTCCGCGGTCAAATCGATGCGGGTCGGCGCGGCGATTCCGGGTGTGCCTGGAGCGACCACCGTGAGCGTTGCCGCCGGGATGCGGACATCGCCGCCGCGGGCGCGCACCGTGTAGGCGGGCACGGTGAAGGTGCCGGAGGTTGCGGGTTTCAGATGGTAGAGGAAGGTGGTTTGAGGGACGATGGTGCCTCCCAGGTTTTGCAGGAACTGTCCGGAGGCGCCACGACGGAGCGTGCAGTTGTCCGGTGTTGGAATGGTGTCCGGCCATTCGATGGATTGCTCCATGACATTGAGCCCCACCCGGTAGATGGCCGACTGTCCCAGGGCAATGGTGCCCGGATCGAACTCGGCCACGACGGAGATCGGCGAGGTCACGTCGATGGGGGGTTGCGAGATCATGAACGCGGAGAGCGGATCGGGCTGATTGGTGGAAGCGGGGCGGGGCGCGGTGATGATGGGTTGCGCCCAGCAGGCAGGCAGCAGCAACAGCAAAGCGGGCCACACCGGGACGACGCGGAATTTGGCAATCGGTTTCACCAGTTCTTTCCCCCTTTGTCTTGGGGTTCGTCAGTCTTCTCGAAACCCATGGGCAGGGTCCGGTCGCGGTCCAGCTGGAAGGATTGCAGCAGCCGGCCGGCGTCTTCGGGAGAAATGGGGATCTCATCGCCGTCACGGCCCTTGCTTTCCTCCATCCCGGGCTCGGGACCCTCCGGCCAGTCGTCGCCGTCCTCGCCGGGACCCGGATCCCCGATCTGGTCCGGGATTTTGCCGCCCAGCTCCTCCAGCATCTGCTGCAAACCATCCATCTGATCGCCCAGCCCCTGCATCATCATTTGCATCTGCTCGATGCTGTCCACCAGCTTGGCCAGGTGGCGATCCACGACATCCGCGTTGTGGGCGGCATCGGTGTCTTCCGGGCGCAGCTCCGCGGTGCTGTGGAAATCGCCCGAGGCCCGCTGCCAGCGCGACAACACATTCCCGTAAACCGTCAACGCCTCCTGCAATCCCTTGATGGCCTCCTTGAGTTCCCGGCGCGCGCCGCGTCCGCGCAGGTAGGCGCGGATCATGGCGTCCTGCTCATTGCGTTGCAGGGCGGACAATCCCTCCTGCAGGGCGCCGTCGGCACCGGCGGATGCCGCCACGGCACGCTGGCCGGCGGCTTTGGTGTCCGGTCCTTTTTCCAGCGCCTCCACCCCGAGGGCGAAGCGCGCCAGGCCGAGGTTGTAAAGGGCAGTGGGTTGCACCTGCTCGTTGTTTCCGGTCACCGCCGAGTAGAGGAGCATCTCGGCCGCCGTGAAATCCCCCTCGCGCAGCTTGGCCGTGCCCTGGTTGTAAGCGTCGCGATCGGTGAACGGTTGCGTGGAGCGGCCCGCTCCCAGGCTGAGCGCAGCAGCGAGCAACAGGAGGCTCCATCGTTGCCGGCAGGTGCAACGGCGGACGTTGATCTTCAGTCGGATCGGAAATCCAACGGGCGGACAGGAATGTCCGCGCTCCGGTCGGTGGTTCATTGTCGCCCTCCTTCTGTCGCCTGGGAACGCCGGGTTCCGATCAATGATTCCGCTACCAGCAGCAGCATCACCAGCGCGAGCGGCGCATGGAATCGATCCACGCCGGCGCCCGAGGCGGGCCGGGTATCGCCGGCGCGCGATCGTTCCATCTGCAATTGGATGTCCACCAAGCCCTGGCCCAGCCCGCCCAGCGGTTGGTAGGTGCCGCCGGTCAGGGCCGCCATCTGGCGCAGCGTGTCCTCCTGCAGGTGCGTGCGCACCAGGCGTCCGGCCTCGTCCCGGACGAAATCCGGTTGGCCCTGGTCATTGAGAATCCGGATCTCGCTGCCGCCGATGGTGCCCACGCCCACGGTGTGCAGGACGATGCCCTGGTCCGCCAGTTTGCCGGCGATCTCCACGCCGGCCTGCGCCAGATCCTCGCCGTCGCTGATCAGGATCATGGTTTGCGGGTCCTCGGGATTCTCCACCGCGTGCAAGGCTTCGTTCAGCGCGCGACCCAGGTCGGTCCCGCCCACGGGGATGGTGCCGGCATCCACGGCAAGGAGCGATTCACGGAAGGCTTCATGATCGAAGGTCAGCGGGCACTGGAGAAACGCCTGCCCGGCGAACACCACCAGGCCGACACGGCCGCCGGGATGGGTCTGGAGAAAATCCAGCATGGCAAGTTTGGCGCGATCCAGCCGGCTGGGACGCAAATCCTCGGCCAGCATGCTGCGGGATGCGTCCAGCAGGAAGATGATGTCTCCCGAAGCCGTCTGCACCGCTTCCGGCAACAGGCCCCATTGCGGTCGGGCGAGGGTGATGCCGATGCCGGCGACCGCGAGGATCAGGAGCACCTGCTTGAGCCGGCGCCGGGCGGGACTGACCGAGCGCAGCAAGCTGGCGAGGAACCGGGTCGAGGCGAGCTGTTCGACCTGCCGGCGCCGGGCGCGCCGGGCATACCATTGGAGGCCGATCAACGCCGTCGGTCCCAGCACGGCCAGCCACAGCCAGGCCGGATCGGCAAAATGAGGCTCGGAGAAATCCATGACGTCAGGGTTGCATGCGGGAGCCGGAAAGCCGGAGGGGGCCGGCCGGGCGCGGCCCGGGATGGTGGTTGGATTGGATGATGGTCTTCATTCGGGCTTCGAGGTTCGGGCCATTCTCACGGCACCCTCCGGTATCTTGTGTTCGCCAGCAACAGTTCCAATCCCAGCAACATCGCCGCCGCCAGCAGCGGCCATTGGAACAAGGGCGTAAAGGTGGTGGACCGGCTCAGCGTGACCTCGGTTTTTTCCAGTCGATCGATCTCGCGATAGATGCTTTGAAGCTCGCGCAGGTTGGTGGCGCGATAGAACCGGCCGTTGGACAACTGCGCCATGCGGCCCAGCACGGAATAGTTGGCGGGCTGCAACAGGATGGTGGGGATGACGTTGCCGGCGGGGTCGAGGTCGAGTTCGCCGGTCATGGGCGAGAACTTGGGCAGGTTGCAGGGCAGGTCAATCCCGATGCCGATGGTGTAAACCTTGGCCTTGAGCGCGGCGGCCAGCTGCGCGGCGGGGACCGGATCAATCTCACCGCGATTGTTGTCGCCGTCGGTGAGCACGATGATGATCCGGCTCTTGCTGTCCTTCTGCGATTCCAGCCGGCGGGCGGCCGAGGCGGTGGCGTCGCCGATGGCGGTGCCGAGTTCCCGGATCAGCCCGACGTGCAACCGCTGCATGTTCTTGATCAGCCAGTCGTGGTTCAGGGTGAGCGGGCTGGCCAGGTAGGGCACGGCGGAGAAGACCACCAGGCCGATGCGATCGTCCGCGCGTTTGCGAATGAACTCCTCCATCACCGTGCGGGCGATGTCCATGCGGGTGATCCGTTCGCCGGGACCGCTCATGTCCAGCGCCATCATCGACCACGACAGATCCAGCACCAGCATGATGTCCACCCCGCTGGCCCGGGTTTCGGTGCGTTCGTTGGCGAAGCGCGGTCCGGCCAGGGCCACCACGCAAAGTCCCACCACCAGCAGGCGCAGGAAGAGCAGCAATCGTCCGGCGGCATGCCGCGCCACGCCCCCGGCGGCTCGGGCGAGGTCGGCGCTGGGGAATCGCAACGCCGCGTGGCGTCCCTGCTTGCCCCGCAGCAGTGCATAAAGGGGCAGCAGCGCCAGCAACAGGAGCACCCACGAATATTGAAACTCGAAGTGCGTGCTCATGGTATGCCTGGGGCGGAACCGGGTTCGGCGGGGCGTGGACGCAGCGTCTCCTCGGCCTGATCGATCAACTCCAATGCGCGCTCGACGACTGGCGCCGGGGACGGTTCCGATCCCGAGCCTCCGTCTGCGGTTTGGCCGGGCGCTTCCGAATTGAACCGGCGCTGCTCCATGTCCTGGAGCAACCGGGAGGCTGCGTCCGCCAACCTCGAATCCACCGTCGTGTGGGTTGCCAGCGCGCCGGACAGTTCGCCATTGGTGAAGGCCCGGTCGGGCAGGGCGAACGCGGCGATGAAATAGCGGCGGAGAATCGCGCTGACTTCTGCGAGCAGCGCTCCGTCCTCCGCTCGTCCGCGCAGCAGGGGCAACGACTGGCGGGCTACGGTGGCCGGCGCGGGAAGTGTCGGAGGCCGGCGTCGCGACACCAGGCGCCACGCCAGAACGAGCAGCGCCAACACCACGATTGCGGCCACCAGCGGCACCAGCCCGTGCTGTTCCCAGTAGCCCGGCAGAATCTCCGGCTTGGCGGGCCGCAGCGGGGGAATCTCGTCGGGATTGACCGGTTCATTGGTGGCGAAAGCGCAGACTGCCGTTAGCTTGAACACGCCAAGCGCAAACGCGTCGCGCATCGCGGTTGTGGGACTCCGCACTCCGCACTCCGCGTTCTGCATACCCCTGTTCAACCGCTCCTCCTTCCGCGTCGGGTTTCGAAGAAGCGTTGGAGGGTGGGGAGGAATTCCTCGCCCGTGTTGAAGCGCAGCGTATCGACGCCGGACTGGCGCAGGGTGGCGTCCAGATCCTCCAGGCGTTGCTCGTTGGCGCGGGCGTACGTCTGGCGCACGGAGGGACGCAGCGAATCCACCTCGAGGGTCTCGCCGGTCTCGGCGTCCTCCACGGTGAGCAGGCCGGCGGCGGGCAGTTCCTTCTCCCGCGGATCACACAAATGAACGCAGACCAGGTCGTGCCGCGCGCTGGTCAGCCCAATCTCGCGAACCGTGTCGCGCCCGGCCTCACTGTTGGCATCGTAGGACCCGAAACTGTGCAGGAAGTCGGTCAGCAGGAAAACAATCGAGCGACGATGCAACACCCGGTTGAGGTAGGCCAGCGCCCCGGGAATGTCGGTGCCACGGCCCCGGGTCGGATGGGCGAGCATCTCCCGCACGAGCCGCAGCAGATGACGCCGGCCTTTGCGCGGCGGAAGGTAAAGCTCCACCCGGTCGGTGAACAGCAGCAGCGACACCTTGTCGCTGCTGCGCGCAGCGGACGTGGCCAGGGTGGCGGCAATCTCGGTCGCAAATTCGCGCTTGGTCTTGTCGGCCGAACCAAAAGCGGACGAGGCGGAGACATCGACCACCAGGGCCATGGCCAGCTCGCGTTCCTCGCGGAAGCGCTTCACAAAGGGGCGGCCCATGCGGTAGGTGACGTTCCAATCGATGTCGCGGACATCGTCGCCGGGCATGTACTCGCGGAGTTCCTCGAAGTCCATGCCCCGGCCCTTGAAGTGGCTGAGGTAGGCCCCCACCATCATGTCGTTGACCAGACGATTGGTGCGGACTTCGACGCGGCGGACGCCGGCAAGAATCTCCTGGGCGGTCACGGCACGGGGACGGTGTTCAGAATGCGTTTGATCAGGTTGTCCGTTGTGACCGCCTGCGCCTCGGCTTCGTAGGTGGGAATAATGCGATGCCGCAGCACGTCCGGGGCGATGCTCTTCACATCATCCGGGATCACATAGGACCGGCCCTGCAGGAGCGCCCAGGCCTTGCTGGCCACAGTGAGATAGATCGTGGCGCGGGGCGAGGCGCCGAACTGGATGAAGTGGCGGATGTCCAGTTGGTACCGGGCCGGATCGCGGGTGGCGAACACCAGTTGCACAATGTAATCGCGGATTTTCTCATCCACCCGGATCTGGTCCACCAGTTTGCGCGCGTCGAGAATCTTGTCGGTGTCGATGACCGGCTGGACCCCCGTCTCCGGCGCCGTGAACGCCATGCGATCGAGGATGGCGCGTTCCTCCGTTTCGCTGGGGTAATCCAGCAGCACCTTGAACATGAAACGATCCACCTGCGCCTCGGGCAGGGGATAGGTGCCCTCCTGATCGATCGGATTTTCCGTCGCCAGCACCAGGAAGGGTTTGGGCAGCGGCATGGTTTCCCCGCCGAGCGTCACCTGCCGCTCCTGCATGGCTTCGAGCAGGGCGGATTGCACCTTGGCGGGAGCGCGGTTGATTTCATCCGCGAGCACAAAGTTGGCGAACACGGGCCCCTTGGTCGCGTGATACTTGCCGTCCTGCGGATTGTAAATCAGCGTGCCGATGATATCGGCGGGCAGGAGGTCGGGGGTGAACTGGATGCGATGGAAGGAGGCCTGGACGCAGTCGGCGAGCGTTCGCACGCTCAACGTCTTGGCCAGGCCGGGAACGCCTTCGAGCAGCACGTGGCCGTTGGCCAGCAGGCCGACCAGCAGGCGATCCACCAGGGCGGATTGCCCGACGATGACGCGGCCGATCTCCGCACGCAGTTTCTTGATCCAGTCGGTGGTGGCTTGCACCTGTTCCTTGTCCAGTTGACTCATGTAAGGGGACACTCTAGGCGAGGGGGGGCGCGGGCTCAAGGCGGCGCTTCTGTCCATCAACTCATTGTGAGCCCCCGGCAACCGGGTCGGTGCCGGGCGCCCCAAACCTGCCGTTCCAGCGCTTATCCCAACCATTAATAAGATCAAAAACTGGTTTTGGCGGCATAACAGCGCTTGTCACCGTTGGTTCTTGCACTAATCATCCCCGCTTGTGCTGTTCTTAAACCGATGCGGGAGGCGTCTTTGTGTCTTTCGGCCCCCCCCTGCGTAAATATTGCGGCCCAAAAAACAATTGACGGCCACGCGGCGAAATGAACAATCACCGCTCCTCTTTTTGAAAGGGGAGGCAGAGTAGAACCAGAACCTGTTCCAGACTGACTGTAATTGATTTCGCATGTCGGCCATTTTTCCTAAGTGGACCAACCGCCTGCCGCTGATGATCATAGTGGGCCTTGTGTTGGTGGGCACCGCGGTGACGGCGGGGGTCTGGTATTACTTCACCCCCAAGTACACCTACGTGGGCTACCAGCCGGTGCAGCCGGTGGCGTTCTCGCATGCCATTCATGTGGATCAGCTGGGGATGGATTGTCGGTACTGCCACAGCGGGGTGGAGAAGTCCTGGTTTTCCAACATTCCCGCGGCGGGCACCTGCATGAATTGCCACAGCCAGGTGCTCAAGGATGATCCCAGGCTGGCACTGGTGCGGGACAGCGCGGCGACCGGTCGAGCCATCCCCTGGGTGCAGATTCATCGCACGCCGGAATATGTCTATTTCAACCACTCCGTGCACGTGACCCGCGGCATCAGTTGCGTGAGCTGTCACGGTCAGGTCAACCAGATGGACGAGGTTTACCGCGCCAAACCCCTTTCCATGTCCTTCTGCCTGGAGTGTCACCGCAATCCGGCCGCCTTCATTCGTCCGGTCGACAAGGTGACGGATCTCAATTGGAAGTGGAGCGATGATCCGCTGCAAAATGCCGAGATGCAGAAGGCCAATGGGGAGAAATTCGTGCATGACTGGAAAGTTGAATCCCTGCAAAACTGCTCCGCCTGCCACCGATGAAGACGATTCCACCCTCATGTCCTGAACCGGAGATCGGCCGCAGATACTGGCGCAGCCTGGATCAAGTGTCCGACACCCCGGAGTTCCGGCAGTGGCTGGAACGCGAGTTTCCCTCCGGGGCCAGCGAGTTCACCGACCCGGTTTCCCGCCGTCATTTCGTCAAGATCATGTCCGCCTCTTTCGCGCTGGCGGGGTTGGGGTTGACGGGCTGCCGCCGTCCGGAATCCCTGCTCGAACCGTTCGCGCAGCAACCGGAGGGTTATGTGCACGGCCAGGCCCAGCACTTCGCCACCGCCATGCCGACCCGCGGCGGCGCCGTGCCGCTGGTGGTGAAGGCGCACGACGGCCGGCCGGTGAAGGTCGAGGGGAATCCCCTGCATCCGGACAGCAACGGCGGCACCGACCGCTACGTCCAGGCCTCGATCCTCGATCTGTATGACCCGGACCGTGCCCGGCGGTTCACCCGCGCGGGAAACAGTGTGGGCGCGGCCGAGGCCATGGATTTTCTCACCGGGCTGGGCAGACGCTTTGGGGAGAACAAGGGAGAGGGCCTCGCAGTGCTCATGGAACCC
>JALOTU010000059.1 GCA_025457725.1 Verrucomicrobiota bacterium | reverse complement strand
GCCATCAGGCCGCGACCCTGCTTGTCGCGAAGCGCGGCCCAACGGACTCCGGTGTGATTGCCGTTCTCCTGGGGGCGGACATACACGTGGTTCATGGTCTGCACGTCGTCGGAATACAGGCCGATGATTGAGGCGTGGTGCCGGTCCTGGTAACTCTCCTGCGGCCCAAGGCCCAGCCAGGTGAATCGGGTGCAATCGCCGGGCAGTTCAAGGGTCATGCCCACGCGGGGAATCTCCGGCAGGCTGCCATCGGTCTTCAGCCGGATATTGACCTCCACGTCGGCATTGGGATGAATGATGAAGGTTTGGGTCAGGGACGCCTTCTCTTCGGCCACGGTGGATTCGATCACCACGCGCACCGTGTCGGCGACCATCCCGGCGGTGATATCCCGGGTTTTGCGTCGATTGCCGGCGGACTTCCAGACACCGGACTCTTTCAGCAGCAGTTGGCGACGCAAACCGGCCATGTCATTATCGGTTTGTGCGCGCCAGAAGTTCGGCTCCATGGATGAGGCCAGCAGCTCATGGCCCTTGTAGACGAACGATTCGAGCACACCGTCCTGGCGATCGAATTGCACCATGAAGTTCACCCCGTGAATCCGGACATCATTGGGCGTCTCCTGGATGCGGAGCGGGACCTCGCTCTTCACCATCGGCGCGGGCACCGAACCGGCGGTCACGGGCAGACTCAACTGGTTCCAGGCGAGCACGTGGCCTTTGGGCGCCCACGAAGTGTCCCGCGAGAGCGTCCATTCCACGTTCAGGAAGTATTCGGCGCCCGGGACGGGCTTGATGGGCTTGAGCGGAATCTCGAGGGTGGTTCGCTGACCCGGCCCGAGGGTTTGCACCGGCAGGGTTCCCTTCTGGATCACCACGCCGTCCTCGGTCACCTCGTAGGACGGCTGGAGGTGTTCCAGGGAAATAAAATCGTAGTTGTTCTGCACCTCGACCACGCCGGCTGCCAGATCACTGGGACGGACGGTGACGTATTGATAGACCTTTTTGGCCTCGAACAGGTGGGGATTGGGTTTTCGATCCGGCTGGACGAGTCCGTTGATACAGAAGTTCTGGTCCGAGGGCACGTCGGGCGGGCCGAAATCGCCTCCGTAGGCCCAGAAGGACTGGCCGTTTGCGTCCGTCTTGCGCAGACCCTGATCCACCCAGTCCCAGATGCATCCTCCCTGCAGCACCGGATACTTCTCGATGATGTCCCAGTAATCCTGGAGGTCGCCCAGGCTGTTGCCCATGGCGTGTTCGTATTCGCACAGGATGAGCGGTTTGGTGGGTGAGCCGGAGGCGTAGCGCTCCAACTGGTCCGGGCTGGCGTACATGGGGCAGTAGATGTCGGTGTGATCCCGGAGCCTGGCCTGCTCATAGTGGACGGGCCGGGACGCGTCCCGCTCCTTGATCCAGGCCGAGGTGGCCTCAAAATTCACGCCATCGCCCGCCTCATTGCCCAGCGACCACAGAATGATCGAGGGATGGTTCTTGTCGCGCTCGACCATGCGCTCGGTGCGGTCCAGGTGGGCCGCCATCCACTCGGGCTTGTTGGCGAGGGTCACCTCCGGTTTGTAACCGATCCCGTGGCTTTCGATGTTGGCCTCATCGATCACGTAGAGCCCGAGGAGATCACAGAGTTCATACCACTCCGGCGTGTTGGGATAGTGACTGGTGCGGACGGTGTTGATGTTGTTCTGCTTCATCAGCCGGATGTCATTGACCATGGATTCGCGGGAGAGCGTGTACCCGGTGTCGGGATCCATCTCATGCCGGTTGACACCCTTGATGCGGACGGGCTTGCCATTCACCAGAAGCTGGTGCTCGCGAACCTCGCTCCGGCGGAAGCCGGTCTTGAAGGGAATGGACTCCATTACCTCATTATCCGCGTCCCGGAGCGTGACCAGCAGTTGATAGAGTTGCGGCGATTCGGCCGACCAGGGGAGCGGGGAGTCGACGCCGGTGTTTAGCGTGAGCAGCGCCCGGTTGCCGGGGGGGATGGCCGTGGTGCGCACCGAGTCCATGAGGACCTCCCGTCCGGAGGGGTCCAGCAGGCGCACGTCGATGGTCGCAGCCTGTGATTGCGTGGAGCGGTTTTCCACCTCCGCCTGAACCGTGAGGACGCCGTGTTCGAAGTTGTCATCGAGTGCGGCCTTGATGAAAACATCGCGCACGCGGGTGTGACCGGCGGAGTAGAGGTAGACGTCCCGGAAAATGCCGCTCAGGCGCCACATGTCCTGGTCCTCCAGGTAACTGCCGTCGGAGAACTGGTAAACCTCGACCGCGAGGCGGTTCTCACCGGGTTCAACAAAGTCTGTGAGTTCGAATTCCGCCGGGGTGCGGCTGCCTTTGCTGAAGCCCACCTTGCGACCGTTGCACCATAGATAGAATGCCGACCCGACACCGTCGAAGTGGATGAAGGTGCGGCGGTCCCCCCAGGACTTGTGCAGTCTGAATGTTCTCCAGTAGCTGCCCACCTGGTTGCGGTTCGCCGGAATGTTGGGCGGATCCATTTTACCCCAGGGGCATTGCTTGTCGCTGGGCATGTTGTTGACATAAATGGGATAACCGTAGCCCTTCATTTGCCAGCAGGAGGGAACGTCAATGTCGTCCCAGCCGCTGGTGTCGAAATCCACGGCATAGAAATCGAGGGGGCGGACCGGGACGCTTTCCGACCAATGAAACTTCCAGGAGCCGTTCAAGGATTCATACCAGGGCGAGGCGGCGCGGCGACCGGCCAGCGAGTCCCGGGTGTCGGAATGCTTCAGGGCGCTGCGCTCGGTCGGGTAGGCGACGAAAGTGGCGTGGGGCGGAACACGGTTGATGCCCAGCACCTGGGGATTTTCCCAGTCCGGTGTTTCGTTGGCGGCGGTTCCCGGGATGGGGAGCAACAGAGTGGCGCAGGCGGTCACGAGGATTGAAATCTGTGGGAGCAAGCGTTTGGATTTCATTGGCAGCGATTTTCTCCAGGGGTTCATGTGGGGGGCGATTGGCGTCAGGCAAGAGTTGAAAATCGGTGGATGGTGGTTTGGCGGTACTGCTCGCCCGGGCGCAGCGTGGTGCTCGGGAACTGCGGATGGTTCGGTGAATCGGGAAAATGCTGGGCTTCGAGGCAGAGTCCGGAGTGCTGCCCATACTTTCGTCCGCCCTTTCCGGTTAGCGATCCGTCCAGATAGTTTCCCGTGTAGAACTGCATGCCCGGTTCGGTGGTCAGCACCTCCAGAACGCGGCCGCAGGCGGGATCCTCGATGCGGGCGGCGAGGGCGGGCTGTCCGTTCACCGGGCCGTCCAGAACATAGTTGTGGTCGTAGCCGCAGGGGCGGTTGCCGATCCGGTCGATGCGTGCACCGATGGCCGCGGGCGCGTTGAAGTCAAAAGGCGTGCCTTCCACGGGGATCAATCGGCCGGTCGGAATGCTCTCCGCTGCGACTTCGGTGATGCGGGCGGAACGGATCCGGACCAGATGATTCAACACGGTTCCGTCCCCGCCAAGATTCCAATAGGCATGGTTGGTGAGGTTCAGGACGGTGGGCTGGTCGGTCTCCGCAATATAATCCAGTCGCAACTCGTTGGCCGTGGTGAGCGTATAGGTGACCGCGAGCGTCAACCGGCCGGGATACCCCTCATCGCCATCCAGACTGACATGGGAAAACTCGACGGCGACACCATCCGCGGTGGTCTTCTCCTGCGCCTGCCAGACCGCCTTGTCAAAGCCGCGGAGGCCGCCGTGGAGGCTGCAGGCGCCGTTGTTGACGGCCAGCTGGTAGGTTCTTCCTTCCAGCGTGAACCGGCCGTTGACGATACGGTTGGCGAAGCGCCCCACGATGCATCCCATGTAGGGGTTGGTGGGGTTCAGCCAGCCGGCAAGGTGGTCGAAGCCCAACGTGATGTCCGCCGTCCGGCCCGAGCGATCGGGTGCGTGAAGTTCGGCCAGGGTGGCGCCGAGGGTCAAAAGTCTGGCGGTGACGCCGGCCCCGCTGGAGAGGGTGAAGCAGTCGATGGCGGATCCGTCCGGCAACCGGCCGTAGGAAGATCTGCTGATGGCACCTTGCATCGGGCGAGTTTGGACCAATCGCCTCCCCCAGCCAAGTCGTTTGCGCGCGGGACTTCCCCTTTCAACAGGGCCTGCATCCGCCGGATCGATGCGATTCAACGCTGGTGAACCGGGGATGGAAACGGATGAACCCTTGAACCCGGCAGGGCCTCAGTGTCCCGACGCCGGCCGCGCACAGCGCAGCCCCACCGAGGTCAGGGGGCGGGGTTTTTATTGAATGGATCCGGCTCTCAGCCCGCGATGCCGAGGGGACTGAAGATGAGATAGAGGATCAGGGTGACGACCACGACCGCCACGCCTGCCAGCCTCGCCGACTTGGAGCCTTCGAGATTCAGTCGCGTGTTGCTCTTGAATTCGATCGGGTGCGGAAGAGGTTTGACGAGTCCGATGACCCACATCACCGCCAGGATGCTGCCGAAGCAGATCGCCATGCGATCGAGGAAGGCGATGTTGGGGAAGAACCTTGCGATCAGGGCGTAGAGCACCGGATTCAGCAGCAGCCCCACCACACCCGTCACTCCGGGCGCGGTGCGATTGATGATGCCGAAGACGAACACGGCCAGGACGCCGGAGGAGATGTAGCCCTGGAACTCCTGGATGTACTTGAAAATGCTGCCGAAGTTGTCCAGCAGCGGAGCCACGATGCATCCGATGACGGCGAAGACGCCGATGCCCAGGCGTCCGGTGGTCACCAGCGTGTGCTGGGAGGCATTGGGATAGATCCGGCCGAACACATCCATGGTGAAGATGGTGGAGGAGGCATTCAGCACCGCCGCGAGTGAGCTGACGATGGCACCCAGCAGGGCGGCAAGCACGAAGCCGGTCAGGCCGCTGCCCGGTGGCAGCAGGTTTTTGATCAGGGTGTTCAAGGCGGCGTCGAACTTGTATCCCGCCCTGATTTCCACCTCCCTGGGCGCCTCCACGTTCGCGCGCACGGTCGTGTTGTGCGCGTCCAGCTCGGCGACGCGGTCCGGGTTGGCCAGCTTCCATTCCTCGGTCATCACGAAGACCGTCGTGGCCCCCGGCGTGCCCAGGTCCTTCAGGATGGTGCGATCATTGGAACGTTGCTGGGCCACCGCCAGCTCGGCGCTGTAGAGGTTGAATGCGATGATTCCCGGTATCACGATGACAAACGGAATGATCAGCTTCATTGCCGCGGCGAACACGATGCCCTTCTGTCCCTCCTTGAGCGAAGCCGAACCCAGGATGCGCTGGGTGATGTACTGGTTCAGACCCCAGTAGTAGAAATTGGGAATCCAGAGGCCGATGAGCAGCGCGGTCCAGGGAATGTTTTTGTCGTCGCGGGGAAGGACCATGTTGAGTTTCTCGTGGTTCAAGGCCACCAGTTTGGACAACCCTCCGGCGGTGTCGGCCACCTCGCGCGGATTGGCGCCGCCGGGTGTGAGTTCGGCCATGGGGGTGGCGCCCAGTTTCTGGAAGGCGAAGTAGGCGATGATGCCGCCCCCGACAATCAGCGCGATGCCTTGGATGAGGTCGGCCCAGGCGGAGGCTTTCAGTCCGCCGGCGGCCACATAGAGCGCCGCGGTGACGCCGATGATCCAGCACCAGGCGGTCAGCCCCAGCGAGATGCCGAACAGGGACTTCCCGGCGAACAGCTCGCTCATGGTGAGGCCGCCGGCATAGATGATTCCCGTCAGGGAGACGCCCACCAGGATGAGCAGCATGCTGGCCGCCATGAGCGTGCGTGCCGTGCCGTTGTAACGGTGCTCAAGGAACTGGGGCATGGTGAAGATGCCGGTGCGCAGGAAGTAGGGCAGGAAGCAGAAGGCCACCACCACCAGGGTGATGGCTGCCATCCATTCGTAGCTGGCGATGGCCAGGCCCAGGTAATCCGCGGCAGACCCCGACATGCCCACAAATTGCTCCGAGCTGATGTTGGCGGCGATGAGCGAGACCCCGATGAGCCACCATTTCAGTCCGCGTCCGGCCAGGAAGAACTCCTCGCTGCTCTTTCCCTCACCCTTGCTCTTGTAAAGGCCGAGGCTGATGACGGCGGCGATGAAGGTGAGGAAGACGGCGATGTCCACGCCGGTGATGGTGAAGGTGTCGCTCATGATGATGTGCTGGGGGGTGTCGGGTTGATGGTAACGGTGCGGGCTGTTGTATCGAAAAGGTCCGAAGTGTCAATTCATCCCTTGATAACCGTGGCGCCGGCGGCGGGCCGGGAAACGAAGACGGCCGGGTCGATTCCAACCGACTGCTTGTAACCCCTTACCAGTTTCCGGGTGATGGTCTCCACCGCCGAGGTCCTGACCAGGGCCACGGCGCAACCGCCAAAGCCCCCGCCTGTCATTCGGCAGCCGAGGACGCCGCCGCCGGTCCCCAGTTCGCGCGCCAGTTCAACGACCTCGTCCAGTTCCGTGCAGCTCACCTCGTAATCGTCACGCAGCGAATCATGGCTGGCATACATCAGTTCCCCGACCTTCATCCAGTCCCCGGCGCGAATGGCTGTGGCCGCCTGGGTGGTCCGCAGGTTTTCGCCGATCACATGCCTGGCGCGGCGGTAAACTGTCGGGTTCAATTTCGGTTTCGCCTCCTCCAGCAACGCCTCGGAGGCGTCGCGGAGGGCGGGAATGCCCAGTGCGCGGGCGGCCTCCTCGCAGTGTGCCCGGCGTTCGGCGTATTCGCCGCCGGACAGTTCGTGCTTCACGTTGGTGTTGAAAATCAGGACGCCCAGCGAGGCATCTCGCAGGGGCACGAGCTCCGGTTTGCGGGACCGGCAATCAATCAGCAACAGATGGTCCTTCCTGCCCAGGACGGAGATGAACTGGTCCATGATGCCGCAGGGAACGCCCGCATATTCATGTTCGGCCTTCTGGCACAGGAGCGCCTTGTCCACGGGATCCAGCGTCCTGCCGGTGATCGTCTCCACCAGCGTTGCGGAGGCCACTTCCAGCGCGGCGCTGCTGGACAAGCCGCCTCCCATCGGCACGCTCGATCCCATGACCGCGTCGAAACCGGGGAACGACATGTCTGTCTGCTGGAATCCCGCCAGGACCCCACGAACGTAGTTGGACCATTTCGGCGCGCCTTTCAGAATGGGGCTTCCGGCCTGCACCTGGAATTCCTCCTGCAACCCCCGGTCCATCCAGGTGATGGTGCCGTCCCGGGCCGGAGCCGCCGCGATGACGGTGTAGCGTTCGATGGCCATGGGGAGAACGAACCCGTCATTGTAGTCCGTGTGTTCGCCGATGAGATTCACCCTCCCGGGCGCCGCCACCACCCATAGCGGATCCCGTTCAAATCTGGCCTTGAAGGACTGGGCAACATTCTGCACGAGGGAATCGAGAGTCATCGGGGTGCGGTTTTGCGATAATTGACGAACCTTGTCAAACAAATCCCCCTAATGCAGGCCTTCACTGTGAATTTGGTGCCTTGTGCAGCCGTCCTAAAATGCGTATCAAGGCGCAGTTTAAAACCTGCGCCGGAAAATCCGAATTCGCCTTGGTTGAGGAAAGTTGGTATTGTGTCACGCATTATGAACCATCTCAAAAGCATCGCCGTTCTCGTTGTCCTGCTCTCCCTGTCGCTTCGTGCGCAGGCTGAAACCATGGTCCCTCTGGAGCTGGAGCTGCCGGCTCCGGCGTTCAAGGGCACGCCCAAGGACATGGTCGTGGATCCCGATGTGGAACCGTTGTCCGAAACGCCGCGGCCGCCGATGATGGTGCCTGCCGGGCTGGAGAACGTGGCGAAAGGAAAGACCGTGACCTCCAGCACGGGCACCACGAGTGCCTCGATCCAGAAGGTCGTGGACGGGGACAAGGAAGCCTATGACACCAGTGCGTACCTGATGAAGAAGGGAACCCAGTGGGTGCAGGTGGATCTGGGGGCGCCGCACGAGATTTTCGCCATCGTGGTGTGGCACGCCCATGACGTCGTGAAGGTCTATCGCGACGTGATTGTCCAGGTGTCCAATGATCCGGAGTTCAAGACGGATGTCATCACGCTCTACAACAACGATCGTGACAACAGTTCCGGACTCGGTGCGGGGACGGATCCGGAGTATTTTGAAACGGCGGAGGGCCGGTTGATTGACGCCAAGGGTGGGACCGGGCGCTATGTGCGCAGCTACACGCGGGGAAGCACCGACAGCGCCCTCAACGAGTGCGTGGAAATAGAGGTGTACGGCCGTCCGGCCAAATGAAGTGGCGCCTCACAGCCGCGCTGGGATTCACTTTGCTTCTGGCGCTGATCCTTCGGGTTCCCGATCTGGATCAGCGCCCTTTTCATAATGACGAGGCCGTCAACGCGGTCATCTTCCAGCAGCTGCTTGAAGAGGGTGTCTATCGGTATGATCCCAACGAATATCATGGGCCGCTGCTGAGCTATGCCACGCTCGGGCTGGCCCGCCTGACGGGCTGGCCCTCGTTTGCGGCGTCCACCGAGGCGGATTTTCGCTGGGTGAGCCTGTTGTCGGGTGTCGCGCTGATCCCGTTGTTGTGGCTGACGCGCGACGCGCTGGGACGCTCGGGCACCCTGTGGGCCGGGCTGCTCACCGCCGTCTCGCCATCCCTCGTCTTCTTCCACCGGGACTACATTCATGAGAGCCTGCTGGTCACGGGAACCTTCCTGCTGATTGGCTGTGTCTGGCGCTACTGGCGAAGCCCGGATTGGAAATGGGCGGCGGCGGTCGGGCTGGCACTGGCCTGGATCAGTGCCACCAAGGAAACCTTTGTGCTCAACCTGGCCTCGATGGGCCTTGCCGCCATGGTGTTGACCCTGTGGAGCCGGTCCGGGTCGCGTCCGGCCGCACCGCTGTGGCGCGCATCTTATGGCCACATCCTGGTGGCCCTGGCGGTCTGGTTGGGGATTGCGGCGCTTTTCTTCAGTTCGTTTGGGGCCAATCCAACCGGACCGCTCGACGCGGTGAAGGCGTATCTGCCCTACCTTCACCGGGCGGGCGGTGAATCACTTCATATCCACCCGGCATGGTTCTATGCGCAAAGGCTTTTCTGGCAGAACTCCACCTTCACTCCGCCCTGGACGGAGCTT
>JALOTU010000058.1 GCA_025457725.1 Verrucomicrobiota bacterium | reverse complement strand
GTGAGTTCCGTCAATGACGGAATTCCAAACGCCTGGCGCGCCGCCAAGTTCGGCGGCAATGGCACGACCACCAACGCCCTTTCCTGCGCCACCTGCGATCCCGACCTGGATCAAGCCGACAACTGGCACGAGTTCCGGGCCAACACCGACCCTAACGATCCGGCCAGCGTGCTGGCGGCGGGCCGTCCGACGCGCTCGGGTCAGGACATGATCCTGCCCTTCGCCAGCGCCAGCGGAGTGACCTATCGAACCTGGGCGCGGGACTCCATCGGGTCGGGCAGCTGGACGATGCTAGCCGATCAACTCATCGGCAACGGCAGTCCCCTGCAGATCACCGACATCGATGCCGCCGGATTTCCCACGCGGTTCTATCAGCTGCAGGTCCTGCCATAGTCCAGCCCGCCAGTGCAGGCAGAGACGAACCGAGGCGGCTCCCCTGCTGAGCCACAGCCGCCCCCCCCGAGCCCCAAACCTTGAGTTGAGCCGCTCGGCGTTTGACTATTTGTCGCGTACGTGACAAAAAATCAAACAACACACCCGCCGAGTGCATGCGCCTGCGCAAGGGCACTCTGGCGACGACGCCAAACCTTTTCACCCAGGTAGCCAGCCGGCAACAGCGTGCGAGGCAGCAGAGGATCAATGGAGATGGCTTCCCGCCAGGCATCGCGCTCCGCATGTGCCCACCGGCGCAATTGCCCGGCAGCTTTGCTGGTCAAAGGCCTCTGCGGTGGAAGCTGATCGAGAACCTTCAGACACTTTGCGTAACGGGAATTGATCAGGTCGAAACTCCAAGCCCCGCCCACAATGGCGTCAGCCGATTCTCCGGAGCCAGGTCGAGCTTCCAGCGTGATCAAAGACTCAACATCCTGCCCCTTGGCTGTCCAGGATTCCATTAATAGCCCAAGCGGATCGGGCGTAATCCAGACACTGTTTTGCAGGTATCCGAATCCACGCTGTTTGAGGAATCGCCGAAGACGTGTGCGACTGGCACTCCTTGCTTCCGGCAGATCAAAAAGAACCATGCGCCAGAGACCATCCCAGGGCCTTTCCCACGCCGTCACCGGATCGCGCCCGCCCAGCGCGGCGACTCGTCCGCGCTCACTAAGCCGATACTCTGAACCCAGTCCGACTGCTACTCTCCGGTCAAGCAGCTCCTTCCTCTGCTTCCTCTGCAAATGGCGGAGTTGTTGCCGGAATCCCTGCCGATAGGCCCACTCCTCAAACGAACCGCTCAAGTTCCGGAAGGTCGGCCGACACAATTGGTCCGCACCCCAGAGCAGAAGATAGAGCAGTTCCTCCGTCTTGGCTTTCATTCCCGGAAGAATGACCCATCTCCAGAGCTTCGGCTAGCTCAATAAAATGTCGCGTACGCGACATTAAATCGACGCCTTTAGCGTGTCAGCGGTCCAGATCTCTCGGTCGGTGGGTGTGTAGGGGCGATCCGGGCATCAAGAAATGGGACATGGCCCTTCACCAATGTTGGTGGGCAGGGCACCTGTCGATAAGACAGGCTGCGCGCACAATCGTGCGTGGCGATGCTTTGACGCCGCACGGACTGATTCGTAACGTGTCTGCCGTGTTCAAACTCGAATCGCCATTCCAGCCCGCAGGGGATCAGCCCTCCGCCATTGAAAAGCTGGTCGCCGGGCTGCGGTCCGGCACGGAGCACCAGGTGTTGCTGGGGGTGACGGGGTCCGGCAAGACCTTCACGGTGGCCAACGCCATCGCCCAGGTCAACCGCCCCACCCTGGTGATCTCGCACAACAAGACGCTCGCCGCCCAGCTCTACGCCGAGTTCAAAAGTTTCTTCCCCCACAACGCCGTCGAATACTTCGTCAGCTATTTCGATTACTATCAGCCGGAAGCCTACATCCCGCGCACGGACACCTTCATCGAGAAGGATTCCAGCGTGAACGCCGAGATCGAGCGTCTGCGGCTCTCCACCATGAGCAGCCTGTTCTCGCGCCGCGATGTGGTGGTGATCGCCAGTGTCTCCTGCATCTACGGCATCGGCAGTCGAGAGGATTACGAGGCGATGGTGATTCCGCTGCATGTGGGGCTGGGACTTTCGCGGGAACAGTTCCTCGCGCGCCTGGTTGACCTTCAATACACGCGCAACGACATCGCCTTTGAGCGGGGCCAGTTTCGTGTTCGCGGCGACGTGGTGGAGGTGTCCCCGGCCGGCACCGAGGACGCTCTCCGCGTCGAGTTCTTCGGCGATGAAATTGAGCGGATCACGCGGTTTGAGCCGCTGAGCGGGGACCGGGTGGAGCTGTTGCAAAATGTGATGATCTTTCCCGGCAAACAGTTTGTGACCACGGGGGACAAGCTGAGAAGTGCCATCCTCAGCATTCGCGAGGAACTCGGCGAGCGCGTGGCCTGGTTCGAAAAGCACGGCAAACTGCTGGAGGCGCAGCGCATCAAGATGCGCACGGAGTATGACCTGGAAATGATGGAGGAGATGGGCTTTTGCTCGGGCATCGAGAACTACTCGCGCCACATCGCCGGACGCCCGCCGGGCTCCCGCCCCCACACCCTGCTTGACTTTCTGCCCAAAGATCACCTGCTGGTGATCGACGAGTCGCACGTCACCGTGCCTCAGATTGGCGGCATGTTTGAGGGGGACCGGTCGAGGAAGACGGTCCTTGTTGAACATGGCTTTCGCCTGCCCAGTGCCCTGGACAATCGGCCTTTGAAGTTTGATGAATTCCAGTCGCTGCAAAGCCAAACCGTTTATGTCAGCGCCACGCCGGCAAAGCGGGAGTTGGAATGGGCGCGGTTGTCCGCGCTGCGGCTGGACGGCGGCAAGCGTGGGAAGGCGCCGCTCAAGGCGATGGATCGAGGTCTGGAGTCCGCATCAAATCTTCAGGAATCTCTCCCTGCCGAGTCGGGAGACAATGGGGTCATCGAACTCGTGGTTCGGCCCACGGGACTGGTGGACCCGGTCGTCACCCTCAAACCCCTGATGGGACAGATCGATGACCTGATTGAAGAATGCCGCCGTCGCGCCGACGCCCGTGAGCGCGTGCTGGTCACCACGCTGACCAAGCGCACCGCGGAGGAACTCACGGATTACCTCCGGGAAATCGGTGTGAATGTGCGGTATCTCCACAGTGAAATTGACGCGATTGAGCGCGTGGAAATCCTGCGCGCCCTGCGCAAGGGGGAGTTTGATGTGCTGATCGGGATCAACCTGTTGCGCGAGGGACTCGACCTGCCGGAGGTTTCGCTGGTGGCCATCCTGGATGCCGACAAGGAGGGATTCCTGCGGAGTGAGACCAGCCTGATTCAGACCGCGGGACGCGCCGCCCGGCATCTCAAGGGAGAGGTGATTCTGTATGCTGACGTCAGGTGATTCTGTATGCTGACGTCATGACCCACAGCATCAAGCGGTTTCTCGCGGTCACCGAATACCGTCGCGAAAAACAGCTTGCCTACAACACGAAGCACCACATCACACCCCGGAGCGTCACTCGCGCCGTGGAGGAAAGCCTTTCGCAGCGTGATGAAACGCGACAGGAAGCCGCTAATGTGCTCAAGGATGCAGGTGTGGACGTGGATTATACCGAGACCCTCGGCGAGCTGGAGGAGGAGATGCTTGCGGCCGCGAACAATCTTGAGTTCGAGAAGGCCGCCCTGCTCCGCGATCAGATCAGGGAATTGAAGCAGCTCGTCAATGGTTCGGATCCGGCCGCCGGTTCAAAACCAACCCGGCCGGTCAGCTACCGGAAAACTGGCAAGGCCAAACGCCGCTTTCAATGAAATCAACAGCCATCTTTCACCTGCAATCCTGTCCTCCTGCCTTATGAAAATCGAACATGTTGCGATAAATGTGGCCGCTCCTGTCGCGGTTGCGTCGTGGTATTGCAAGCACCTGGGACTGCGTGTCGTCCGGCATGTTCCGCAGCCGGCTCAAACCCACTTTCTCGCGGATTCAGAGACCACTATTCTGGAGATCTACTGCAATCCGCCGGACGAGATCCCCGACTACGGATCAATGAATCCTCTTCTCCTTCACCTGGCATTCACCAGTGCGGATCCGGCCGCTGATTCCAGGCGACTGATTGCCGCCGGAGCGGTCGTTGTGGAGGAGGCCAGGTTGGCTGACGGTTCGCATCTCATCATGCTGCGAGACCCCTGGGGGCTGGCGCTCCAACTGTGCAGGCGGGCCAGGCCCCTTTTGTGATGCCGTCCAGGGCGCGACAGTCCAGGCCCCGTAACCGGAAAGGGCTTCGGATCCGGCGATTCCTGATCGAGCCGCAACCCGCTCAACAGCTTTGACAGAAGAGGGATTTGGACCACATTCTGTACGTGAACTGCGGGAGCAATTGAAGATGAGCCAGATCCCAAAAACCTTGAGGGGACAGTTCCTGCTGGACGGAGGGCGACTGACGGGTTCCTTTTTCGCCCGCACCGTGGTGCTTGTCTGTCAACACGACAGCGACGGGGCTTTTGGTCTGGTACTCAATCGTCCGTCTGGCAAGCACGCGGGTGAGGTGTTGTTGGCGGATCTTCCGGAAGTGATCGGCAACTCGCCCGTATTCGTCGGGGGTCCGGTGCAGACCAACGCGCTCAGCTATCTGCACACCGACGCGTTCCTGCCCAACGCCAGCATCCTGCCCAATCTTGAGATGGGCCACTCCCTGGAGGAGCTCGTGGATCTGGGGGAGTCCTTCTCGACGGGCAAGAGGATCCGCTTGTTCGCCGGTTACGCCGGCTGGGCGCCCGGACAGCTCGACAGTGAGATTCGCGCCAAGGCCTGGCTGACCCATCCCGCCTCGGTGAACATGGTGTTTGAAACGCCGCCGGAAACGTTGTGGCAAGCCATCCTGCGCCAGAAGGAAGACTGGCGGTGTCGGATTCTCTCGGAGTTGCCAGAAGATCCCACCATGAACTGATCCGGTGAACGGCTGAATACAATTGACACCTCGCCCGTCAGCATTCCCTGAACAACGCAACCACCCGAACCCATCATGCATCCCATCAAGACAATCCTCCTCATCGCCCTCCTCTCCACTATGAGCATCGCCTCCGGAATGGCCCAATCGCTTTACGACCTTCCGCTCAAAGACATCGACGGCAACGCCACCACCCTTGCCGCCTACAAGGGGAAGGTGCTGCTGATCGTGAACGTCGCGTCGAAATGCGGCTACACCAAACAGTACCGGGCTCTGGAGGCCATGTATCGGAAGCATGCGGACCAGGGGTTGGTCGTGCTTGGATTTCCGTGCAATCAGTTCGGTGGCCAGGAACCCGGGAGCAACCAGGAAATCCGCGAGTTCTGCACCGGCACCTACGACGTAACCTTCCCGTTATTCGATAAAATCGAGGTGAACGGGCCCGGACAATCACCGCTCTACGCACAACTGACCGGCGAGAATTCGCCCTTCCCGGGCGCGATCAAGTGGAATTTCACCAAGTTCCTCATCGGCCGGGACGGCACCATCCTCCGGCGGTTTGAATCGAAGACAACCCCGGACTCACCGGAGATGGAGCAGGCCATCCAGTCCGCCTTGTCGAAGCCCTGAGCGGGGTTGCGTCTCAACCGGCCCTCAATCTCACCAGATAGTCGCACCATTCCGACATCCCGGCCCCGGTCTTGGCCGAAGTCTCAAACAGCCTGGCTTTGGGGCTGGCCCGGTGCAGGTTGACGAGGGCGGTTTCACGATTGAATTCGACCGCTTTCGCCAGGTCAGTTTTCGTCAGCACCACGGCATCAGCATTCTGGAAGATGGGCGGGTATTTGAGGGGTTTGTCCTCCCCTTCCGTGGTCGACAACAGCGCCACGCGGGTGCTTTCGCCCAGATCGAAGGAGGCCGGACAGACCAGATTCCCCACATTCTCGATGATCAGCAGATCGAGATTCCTGAGATCCAGCTTGGCCACCGCCGTCGAGATCATTTCCGCCTCCAAATGGCACAGGGTCCCCGTGGTGATCTGAATGACAGGAGCCGTGGTGGTGCGAAGGCGTTCGGCATCATTTTCCGTCGCGAGATCGCCCACGATCACCGCCGCGCGCAGTTTACCCTCGAGAGCTTCGAGCGTCCTTTGGAGCAGCAACGTCTTGCCGGCCCCGGGGGAGGAAACCATGTTCAGCACGGACAAGCCGAGGGCCTGGAACGCACCCCGATTGCGCTCGGCAAACCGATCGTTCTGCGCCAAGACCGAAAGATTGACGTCCAAATGCACATGGGAATGATCGTGTCCATGCGCATGCGTGTGGGAGTGAGTATGTCCCGCGCCATGGGCATGCGCATGGGCGACAGCGCTGGAGGCTCCCGCCGCAACCGGCGTGAGCACCACCTCGCCGACCGACTGACCGTCAATTTTGTAAGGACCCTTCTGGCTGCAACCGCATTCCTGGCACATATCAGCTGATCTCCAATGAAACGAGTGCGATCTCCCTCCCCCGGCGCAGATCCGCGCTGGGTCGCCGGCATCGGGGGCACTCGTAGATGTAATCGTTCACTTCAAATTCGGCCTGGCAATCCATACACCAACAGGCCGGTCGCACCTCCTCGATCTCGAGCAGGGCGGAGGCCGCCAGGGTGTTTTGGCGCAAAGCCTCGAAGGCAAACCGCAGCGCATCCGCCACCACCCCGGACAACAGCCCGATCCGCATCCGCAGGCTGTGAATGTGCGTCGCCCCGGACCGCCTCGCCTGGTCCTCGGCCACGTCCAGGGTGGATCGCATGATACTGACTTCGTGCATGCTCAGGATGTTACTGACAGTTTTGCCCCGTCGCTTCCAAACTAGACTACTGGAAAGGAGGGTCAAGGTCGCAGCAGCCAGCAGGATGCGAACGGTTGCCTGGGAAAATCAGGCTGCGGCCGGGAAACAACGGTTGCACTCAGCGCCCGCCTGGTAAACACTTGGGTTCGGCGTTGCGCCCGATTTCGTGGAAATTCCGCCACGCCATGACCTTGAAGCCATTTAAACGCAGCAGCGCACAGATCATCCTATTTTGACATGTCCGCCATTACCCAAAACGAAGCCATTCTCGCAAAGACCCGTGAACTCTGCCAGGCCATCATTGACGAACCGGCCATGCAGGACATCCGCCTTCGTATCGATCAGTTTATGATCAACGACGAGGCCAAGGCGCAATACGAGAAGGTCGCCACCCAAGGCCAGGCCTTGCAGGCCAAGCAGGAGAAATCGCTCCCCCTCTCGGGCGAGGAAATCAGCGCCTTCGAGGCCGACCGCGACAAGCTCATGCAAAACCCTGTCGCCAGCGCCTTCTTCCAGGCGCAGGACGACCTCCACCATCTGCAGAAGTCCATCCATGATTTTGTCGGGAAAACGCTTGAACTGGGCCGCGTGCCAACCGAGGAGGATCTCGAGGGGAGCTGCGGCCACGGGTGCGGCTGCCATCACTGAGCGCCAACGGCGTCAACCACAAGCGTCGGCTGCCCTGCCCCACTTCGCTTCACGTTGACAAGGGTTTGATGAATCGGCCAAGCTGAAGTCATGTCGAAACCAGCTTTGGGTCGCGGGCTGGGCGCGCTGTTGGGATCCCCCCCGGTCACATCGAAGCCCGCCGCCAGCCCCGCGACACACGAACGCCCACCGACCGCCCTGTCTGAGGACGGCGGCAGGGAAAAAGTGCAGGAGGTGTCGTGGGATGAGGTGCGACCATGCCCGCTGCAGCCTCGAAAGGATTTCCCTCCGGAATCCATCGAGGAACTCGCGGCTTCCATCCGCGAAAACGGCATCGTCCAGCCTTTGATTGTCCGCCGCACCGCCAGTTCACTGGAGCTCATTGCGGGGGAGCGGCGCTGGCGGGCCGCGCAGGTGGTCGGCCTGAAGACCGTGCCCGTAATCGTACGCGAAGCGGATGATCGCACGGTCCTGCAGCTGGCCCTGATCGAAAACCTGCAACGGGAGAATCTCAACCCCATCGAAGAGGCCCAGGGCTACTCCCAGTTGGTCGGACAATTCCAGCTCACCCAGGAGGAAGTGGCCAGACGGGTGGGCAAGAGCCGTGCAGCGGTGGCCAACGCCCTCCGTCTGCTGCGCCTGGATCCCTCAATCCAGATGCTGGTCCGGGAAAGCCGGCTGTCCGTGGGACACGCCAAGGTGATTCTCGGACTGGACGATCCCCGTCAACAAGTGAAGGCGGCCGAGCGGGTTGTCAAAGAGGCACTTAACGTAAGACAAACCGAAGGTTTGGTCACCCGCCTGCAGGAAGGCTCGCCTCGGGAACCAAAGAAACGTCTCGCGCCGGAAACCGACGCTCACGTCTCCCGACTTGAGGACCGTCTGCGGGAACGTGTCGGCACCAAGGTCCGGCTGCATTACAAAGCCGGCAAAGGCAGTGTGGACATCTCCTTTTTCAGCGACGACGAACTGGAACGAATCCTTCAACTCCTCGGCGTGGAAGCCGAATAGACAGTGCAACCTGGAAGGGCCTGCCGCTTACCTCATGAGTGATCCCCGCTATGAAACCGCCTCCCGGCTTGAACACGCCGGGGCGCGGGCATCCCAATTTAACGTGTTCGTCGGGCTGGACGGGTTTGTGGACGAGATCTTTCACGTCGTGGACAAACGGGAGAACGCCACCAGCTATACGCGCCTGCCCACCATCGCCCGGTTCGCCCAGCGTCTGGCGGATGCCTCGGGCAAGAGCACGAACATCGAGCTGGTCAGCCAGCTCGTGAAGCTGGGCGGCAACGGACCGATCATGGCCAACGCGCTGGCGAGCTTCGATCTGGGTGTGACCTACCTTGGCAACCTCGGCTATCCCGTTTTGCACCCGATCTTCCAGGAATTCTCGGATCGCGCTCAGGTGCATTCCATCGCCGAACCCGGCCTGACCGACGCCCTCGAGTTCGAGGACGGGAAGGTGATGGTGGGCAAACACGCCTCGCTCCGGGATGTGAATTGGGACAACCTGCTCTCACGATTCGGCGCACAGAAGCTCGAGGACAGCCTGTCGGCTGCCCGCCTGATTTGCTTCGTGAACTGGACCATGCTGACGGCCATGAGCGACATTTGGGAGGCCATTCAGCGAGACATTGCCCCGCGGCTAAAGGGCGATCGCCGGCTGCTGTTCGTCGATCTTGCCGATCCCGAGAAACGGACCGCCGCGGACATCCGGCAGGCGCTGAAGCTGGTGGGTGATTTTCAGTCGCACTTCAATGTCATCCTTGGCCTGAACGAGAAGGAATCGACAGAGATCGGGAGAATCCTCGACCTGGATGTGTCGGACGCCTCCGACACCGCCCTGGCCCTCAGGGCGCGGACCATTCGCGATCAGATCCAGGTGGAGACCGTCGTCATCCATCCGGTCCGCTGCGCGGTCGCCGCCGATGCAACCGGGTCCGCAGCTGTCGACGGTCCGTTCACGGCCAAGCCGCGCATCACCACCGGCGCGGGGGATCATTTCAACGCCGGATTCTGCCTCGCGCGACTGCTGGGGTTGTCGAATGAACTCAGCCTGTGGGCCGGAGTCGCGACCAGCGGCTTCTATGTGCGAAATGCCCGGAGCCCATCGCTTCAGGATCTGATCCACCTGCTCCGGCACTGGCCGGAAAAAGAACTCAAACCGGACAACTGAGACTGCTCATGGTTCTGCCCATTGTCATGTATGGCCACCCGGTGCTCCGACAGAAAGGGGCCCGCATCGACTTTGTTTCACCCGAGATCACCCGCCTGATTGGGGATATGCTCGAAAGCATGGAGGCCCATAACGGGGTGGGGCTGGCCGCGCAGCAGATCGGCCAGGCCCTGCAATTGACGGTGATTGATGTGCGCGAAGTCACCGACCGCCCTTCCTGGGCGGAGCGGGACGGGAGCCGGGTCGATCCCAACGAGCTGATGCCCCTGGTCCTGATCAATCCCACAGTGACCCCGGTTGGGGAGGCTGAGACCGGCCCGGAAGGCTGCCTCAGTTTTCCGGAACTGTTCGCCGACATCACCCGGCCCGGTGCGGTGGAGGTACAGGCGCAGGACGCAGACGGGAACCTCCTTGCCTTTCGCTGCGGCGGCTTATTGGCCCGTGCGGTGCAGCACGAGGTCGATCACCTCAACGGCATCCTGTTCATCGACCGCATGAGCGCCGCCGACAAGAGCAAGCTCCAGCCGGACCTGGATGCGCTGCAAGCGAACACACGGGCGTCGCTGCCAAAACCTCAGTAAACCTTCCGGAGATTGGAAGGCAGGATGTTGAGTTCGCTGCGGTATTTGGCCACTGTTCGTCGGGCGATCACGATCCCCTTCTCCTTGAGCATCTTCACCACCTCCTGATCGGACAGGGGCTTGCTGGTGTTTTCCTTGGCGAAGATCTCCTGGATCATGTCCTTCACGCTCGTGTTGGACATGCCGTCCCCGGAATCCGTGGAGATGCCGGCGGTGAAGAAATACTTCATCTCGAACAGTCCCTGGGGCGTCTGCATGTACTTGCCCGACACCGCCCGGCTGACTGTGGTTTCATGCACCCCCACCACCTCCGCCACCTGCACCATGGTAAGCGGCTTGAGCGCCGACACTCCCTTTTCCATGAAATCGCGCTGCCGATGCACGATTTCCCGCGCGATGTTGGCGATGGTGGACTGGCGTTGCTGCAGGCTCTTGATGAGGAACTTCCCGGCGCGAATCTTCTCCCGGATGTAATTGCGCACCTCGGGCTCATTTCGGCTTGTGGCCATGAGATCCTTGTAGGTGTTGCTGATGCGCAGGTGGGGGATCTGTTCGTTGTTCGTGCTCACCACGTAATCGTCGCCCACCCGCTGCACGAACACCTCGGGCAGAACATACTGTTGGTTTTCCGGGGTGAACGCACGCCCGGGCCGCGGCTCCAGCTTGCCGATATTCTCCAGCGCATCCTGCACCTCGTCCACTTCCGTCCCGGTCGCACGGGCGATTTCAGGAATGCGCCGTTTCCCCAGGGCCTCCATGTGGTCGCGCACGATGCGATACTCCAGCGTCTTCTGTTCGCCAGCCCGCTCAATTTGCAGCAGCAGGCACTCCCTCAGATCGCGGGCGGAAACCCCGGGAGGTTCAAAGGTCTGAATGACACGAATGACGCGGTCGATGGTCTCGGCTGGCACCCCCGTGGACATGGACATCTCCTCGGTCGTCGCCTTGAGATAGCCCTGATCATCAATGTTCCCGATGATCAGCTCGGCGAGGCTCCAATCACTTTCGGGCAGCTCGGAGTTGCGCACCTGCTCCATCAGGGAATCCTGGAGGGAGGTGGCGGCCACGAGCGAATCAAACATGAACTGGCGCCGCTCCTCGTCCTCGGCCGAGGGTCGCATGGGGATGTTGGTCTGGGCGAAATGATCCCGCCACTCCTGGTCCAGCTGCGCCAGCTTCTCAAACTCGGCATCAAAATCATCCACCGGCTCGCCCTCGGATGCTTCCGAGGTGTTGTCGACGTTGAGGTCGGACGGCGGTTCACTGGGATCAGCCGCCTCGGACCGCGCATCATCGCGTTCACCATTTTCGCGCGCCTCATGTTCCCCGACCTCCTCCTCCTCCAACACCGGATTCTGCTGCAGCTCCTGCTCCACCAACGCCTTCAACTCCAGCGTCGGCGCCTGCAGCAAAGCGAGCGACTGTTGCAACTGTGGCGCCAGGACCAAGCTCTGGGTCAGGCGCGTTTGTAAGGACAACCCTTGACTCATGGCCCCAATCTACGGGCACACCCCCCGGCTTCAAGCAAAAAGTGGCACGACTTTCGCTTCAAATTACAACTGGCTACAATTGACTGTCTTCCGTGGTTGACGCCTTCCTCTTGGTCCCGAACGCCCCCGCCTGCCTCCGGCCATCTGAATAATCGTTGCTCCTGTCAGGAAGCGTTTCTAAGGTCGGGGCGTGCCGTGCAGCATAACCATCTTGGGAAGCGGTTCCGGAGGCAACTGCGCCTATGTGGAGACCTCGGAGACCCGGCTGCTGATCGATGCCGGGTTCAGCGCCCGCCAGATCCGCCAGCGCCTGGCCAGCATCGGGCGCACCCCCGAGAATCTGACCGCAATCCTCATCACACATGAGCACGGCGACCATGTCCAGGGCCTGCCTCTCATTGCCCATCGTCTGGGCATTCCGGTTTATGCCAACCGCCTGACGCTCGACGAGCTCGAGTTTCAAAAGCAGGTGCGGTTCGACGGACGCGTGTTTGAATCGGGGGCCAGCTTTGAGATCGGCGACATCCGCGTGGACAGCTTCAGCATCCCCCATGACGCCCAGGATCCCGTGGGTTTCCTGTTGCGGACGGACGCGGGGAACATTGGTTTCCTCACCGACCTCGGCCATGCCACCAAACTGGTGATCGAGCGGGTCCGTTGCGCCAATGTGCTGATGCTGGAGGCGAATCATGATCTCAAACTGCTGCAGGACGACCTGCGGCGCCCGTGGAGCCTCAAACAACGCATCCTCGGCCGACATGGCCACCTCTCCAACGACGCCGCAGCG
>JALOTU010000466.1 GCA_025457725.1 Verrucomicrobiota bacterium | reverse complement strand
TGTGGCAACCGAACCTGACCCTGGAATACTTGCGGCCTAACGATGGGAGCTTTGCCGCCAATACGGCGACCATTGAGAATCATTACGACTTCGAGATTTCCCCGGCGAGAATCCGCTTTGTCCTGCCCAAAGGCGCGGTCTATGAGGCTTCCGCAGGCGCGATCGAGCAGGCCTTTGATGGAACTTCATTCCATATTGTTGATGTCAGCGTCCCAGTCCAACCCCGCAGCAAAGCAGCGGTGTCGCTGTCCGCCAAACCGTCCAGGTAACCCCGTCGCCATTTCTACGATTCATTATGACGAAGTCCAACACCCTTGCGGGCAAGGTGACGGCGGGTTTCAACTGGGATAATATGAAACCTGGATCGGTGTTGAATCAGATCCCGCGGCTGAAGGGCGAGTTTCTCCGGTCCCAACTTCTTGCGGTTAGGCCAGGGCGTGACGGCCCAGTCCAATCCGTGGAACCGGGCTCAAATCGCCTCCGAAAGTCGCAATTATGAAACGCAGGCAGTTCCTCAAGAGCACCGCACTCTTCTCGGCTTCAGCCGCGCTGCTTCCCCGCTTTTCCCGCGCGGGGGGCATCGGTGAAGCCGCTGCCTATTCGAAGCTGGAGCATCTTTACCTGTCCGACTTCGATGCGGAGCAGGATGAGGGGCCCATCCTGTTCGGCAATGGCCGGCAGACGTGGCTGACCACCCTGCGGCGGAGAGATTTTCCCGCCCGCCAGGAGATCATCCCCTGCTTTTCACTCCAGGGGGAAACCTGGGAGGAAGTGAACCCGGTGACCGCCGCCGGCGAATACGAAGCGGTAGCCGCCACCTGTGCGGAAGGAGGCGAACCCATCGTCGTCTGGACCGAACTCGAGAACCAGCGCTGGCTCATCAAGGCGGCCATCGCGGAGAACCGGAAATTCCAGCCCGCCCTCACCCTCAGCCACCCGGCGCAACGCAGCATCAACCCGGTCGTCAAGGCGGCCAGCCCGCACAGCTTTCTGGTGGCCTGGGAGGTTTTCGAACGGGGCCAGTTCAGCCTTTACCTGTCCCGCTTTGACGAGGGTCGCTGGAGCCCGCCGGTGCTGGTGGCCGGCCAGAAAGCGAGTTGTTTCGAGCCGGCGCTGGAAGTGGCCCGGTCCGGCGAGATTTACCTGGCCTACAGTTGCACCGACGGCGTGCACCGGAACGTCCACCTGGCCATCCTGGATCCGCGCTCGCTGCAGACGACCCGCACCGTCCCGGTCGCCGTGGGCGGCGGACTCCCGGATCGGGTCAATATCAATGCTCACCCCGCACTGGCATGGGACCGGGAACAGCGCCTGTGGATCAGCTGGGAGAACAACCGGTTCACCAGCCGCTTGGAAGACAGTGACAGCTACACCGGCGATCGCTGCTGCGCCATGGTCTGCTACCTCAACGGACGGCTCCACGAGCAGCAGGAAGTGGGGCGCTGGCTGTTCCAAGGCAAGAACGACCACCTGCCAACCTTCTTCAAGGATCCTGAGGGCCATCTGTTCGTTCTGACCCATTGCGGGGGCGGGGACAGCACCACGCCGTTCTGGTCGTTCCGCATCTCTCATCTGGATCCAGCCCGGGGCTGGGTGCCGCCTGCCACGCTGGTGCAGACCCGCCAAAAGGGCGAATCACAGCGACCATCGATCGCCTTCGCCGCCGACGGCAGGTCTTTCTGGATGATCTGGAAGAGCGACCTGACGAAGAACCTCTGCACCTGCTGCCCCGGACCGCACGCCACGGAAGCCCCGGCGGACCTGGTTCACTCCCGCCGGGGTCGCCTCGAACTCGAGCGGTTCGCCGCCCCGGACCTGACCGCCGCCCCGGCACCGTTGAATCTGGTCGCCACCGTGGTCACCGAGCATCATCCGGTGGAGAACTTCCGACCATTGATCAGTGGCCGGCGCCGACAGCCACGCCCGACAATCACCTGCCGTGGCGAGACCTACACCCTGCTGCGCGGCAACCTGCATGAGCATTCGGAGAATTCCAACTGCTGGCCGGCCGGCACCGACGGCACGCTGCACGACGATTTCCGCTATGGACTCTACTCCGAGGGCTACGACTTTGCCGGGATCACCGACCACAGTTATTCGTTGACGGAGATCTACTGGCGAAAGTCGCTGCGGCTGGCGGAATTCTACAATGATCCCGCCTATTTCGTGGCGCTGCCCTCAACCGAATGGACGCTCTCGAACCAAGGACATCCGGAAATCAGGCGCGGCGTCGGTCATCGCAATATTTTCTTCGCCGACATCCATGAGGCCCGGAAATTTGTGCGCAACAAGGACGAGGTCTATTCCGAAACCAATCCCGAAGCCCGCGATGCGGAAAAACTCTGGGCGCTCATCCGCAAAGCCGACATTGACTGCATTGCCATACCGCACCATCCCGCCGACGAGACCCACCCATGCTGCTGGGAAACGCGGGATGAGGAGATCGAACCGGTGGTGGAAATCTTTCAATGCCGCGGCAACGCCGAATATCGCGGGGCACCGCGCATGATCAACGTCTCCCGTCACAAGCCCCTGAGCACATCCGACAAGGGCTTCATTGACTACGCCCTGCGCGACAAACAATACCGGCTCGGTTTCGTCGCCAGCGGCGACCATAACAGCCTCGGGGTGGGGCTGGCGTGCCTTTGGGTCAAGGAAGTCA
>JALOTU010000465.1 GCA_025457725.1 Verrucomicrobiota bacterium | reverse complement strand
CGATCCACCGCGCCTGCTCCGTCCGGGCGCGCTCCCTGAAACGGCGGCTTTCCCGCCACTCGGCGTGCCTCTCGAAAAGTCCCCTCGCCATCTCCAGATTCTGCGATTCACCCAGGGCGTCCTGCACCCGAATCAGCCAGCGGAGCTCCGCATCCGTGGAGTGGGCCCGCTTGGACAAACTCAGTTCCCTCAGGTAACGCCAGCGCCGCAAACGACGTCGCAGCGCATGCCACTGCTCCGGGCTCATGCGGTCGGCGCCGGCCACTTCGTTGAGCACGTCCACGGCGACTTGCGCCAGCTCCCAGCCATAGCGCTGCTCAAGCTTCTGCGCCGGGTTCTCCTCGTGCTTTCGCAACTTCATGACTCCGGGGAAATCCGAACGGCGACGCCGCAGGAGCTCGAAAGCCGTATTCCACAACCGGACCCGCTCGTCGTGAATCAACTGGATGGCATCCAGGGCGTCCGGACAACCCGCCAGCCAGTTCAGGCACACGTCGCAGTCGCGCACCGGACCGAGCAGCCCGTTGATCTTTCGCGCCCAGGCATCGAAGCGTCGGACAGCTTCCTTTTGCAGCAGCGGCCGGCCAAGGAACGCGTACAACCGGGCCCGCCGGATGGCCACGCGCAGATCGTGAATCGTTTCCGCACCGCCGAGGGTTCGACACTTCTGAAACAAAGCCGCAATGGCCTCCTCCAACGCCACCAGGCGCCTGCGCCAACGACGATGAAGTTCCTTGGGGGACATGGACGATTATTTGAGGGTGCGCAGCATCAGCTTTGGCGTCAGCAACAGTTGCAGCGAGGCGCAGCGTCCGGCCGTCAGGTCATCCGTCTGCAAGACACACAGCCCCGCCTTCTTCAAGGTGAGATCCGCATCCGGTCTGCCCGAGATCAGCAGCGAGGCCAGGCGGCTGAGATCCGGCTCGTGGCCGACCAGCAAAACCCTTGAGTCCCGCCTTTTGCAGACGCGCTTTACCTCGGCGATCAATTCGCCGGCCCGCCCTCCTGGCGCCAACGAATCGCACAAACGCGGCTTCCCCGGCATCCGGAGCTCTTCCACCATGATGTCCGCGGTTTGCCGGGCACGCACGTAGGGACTGGTGAGCACCACGGAGAAGTCGGTTTTGAGCGCCGCCAGGGCCTGGGCCACTTTGCACGTCCGCGCAATGCCTTCCTCGGTGAGCGGTCGATGGCTGTCGTGCGGGAATCGTCGCGGATTGCGGTCCGCCGCGATGCCATGCCGGAGGAGATAGAGTTCCATGAATGCAGAATGGACCGGATTCGCTTCACGGTCCAGCCCGGGCAACCGGGCTTCGACAATCACGCTCCGGAACGACGCCAGCGACTGACTCCGGACCGGGGCAAATGCATCAAAGGAGCACGGGTTTGCGGGGTAGCGCCGGTTTTCAACCGGCCCTGCCCTACCATGGGCGGCATCGCCTCGGTTATGCTGGGCGTGATCGAGTGCGGTGAGGTAGGGACGGCCTGCGTGCCGTCCACCGCGCCGTAGCAGGCGCGGAACGCATTGCGGTGAGGGTGCGATGTCCGGCCTTCGTTCCGACCGCTGGACGCGGTCGGGGCCGGCGGCTTTCAACCGGCCTGGGGATAGGGTGGCCTGTGGGTGGGTTCAATTTGCCGGCTGGAAAGCCGGCGATACCTCCCGCATTAAGACGCCTTTGCCGTGGACTCCGGGCTGGCCAAATCGACGGGCTGTGTAACATTACCGCGTCATGAGCCGTCACGTTCATCCATACCTACTGCCGCTGATCAGCTGCATTCTTGCGTGTATCGTGTGGTCTGGCGTGGCTGTCCCTCCGGAGGTCACCTACAATCGCGAGACGCAGCAACTGTCGGTCAATGCCACCGGGCAAAGCCTGTTGGCGGTGCTGGGCCAACTGACCAGCCAGACGGGCTGGCTCATCTTCGTGGAACCCGAATCCAATCCCGCAATCACGACGAACTTCAAAGACGCGGAGATCGGTGCGGCCCTCGAATCGCTGGTGGGCAACATGAACTACGCGATGATTCCCCAGAGTGACGGCCCCACCAAGCTGTTCATCTTCCGCACCTCCCGGGGCAACGCCACACTCCAGGTCCGTGCCGCCGAGGACGAGACGGTGACCATTCGGCGCGTGGGGAATGAACTGATCGTCACCGTGGAGCCCGGCACGGACATCGAAGCCCTGGCCAAAAAGCTGGGCGCCAAAGTCACCGGTCAGCTCGAAGGCACGAACACCTACCGTCTCACCTTCGAGGATGACGCCGCCGCCGACTCCGCCCGCACTCAACTGGCGGGTGAACCGGGGGTTAAACGTGTCGACAACAATTATGTGGTGGATGGCCGCAAGCCGGCTCAAACCGTGGCCCAAGGACCTCAACCGCCGGTGAAACTCACTTTAAATCCGCCCTCGGGGAATGGCGGGATCATCGTGGGTTTGGTGGATACCGGCGTGCAGCGACTCGGCGGGGATCTCGACCAGTTCTTGCTCAAACCTGAATCGGTGTCCGGTGACAGCGCGTTGCCCTCCGACGAACTTACGCACGGCACTTCGATGGCTGAAACCATCCTTCGCAGCATTGCATTGTGCTCCGGTGGCGACACCTCCATCCAGATTTTGCCGATCGACATTTACGGGTCCAACCCGACCACCAGTTCGTTTGCAGTCGCG
>JALOTU010000464.1 GCA_025457725.1 Verrucomicrobiota bacterium | reverse complement strand
TTCATGCTCGCCCACGACCTCACCTACCGAGTCCACAATCGCTGTTTCAAGGTGTCGGTTCATGAGTTCAACATGATGCACTATGCCGGAATGGGGCTGTTCAAGATTGGCATCATGCTCCTGAACCTCGGCCCCTACGTCGCCCTGCGTCTCGCGGGGGCCTGAGGCGCCGCCGCCTTTTGGAAACGGAGGATCGGCCGTTGGGGCGAAACGCCTTCCTGCGCGGAACTACTGGCTCCGTCCAAATTTCTTTTCCAGCTCGCGCCAGTTCACTTCGATGAGGGTGGGGCGGCCGTGCGGGCAGGTATAGGGCATCTCGCAATGGCGGAGGTCCTCGATCAGGTTTTCCAGTTCTTTTCCGGCCAGCGGATCATTGGCCTTGACCGCGTGACGGCACACCGTCTTCGCCACCACCTGTTCGCCCAGTCGCATGGGATTGACCCCGTCACCCGCCGCCTTGAGCTCGTCCACCAGTTCGAGGACAAACCGGCGCCCGTCCGGGGCTTTCACGAAGGGCGGGAGCGCGTCGAGCAGGAAGGTGTGCTCGCCGAATTCCGACAGACTCACGCCCAGCCGCGACAGAAGCGGAGCCAGGGGCTTCAGAAAGGCGGCGTCGCGCGGTGACAGTTCAATTGTCTCCGGCAGCAACAAACTCTGCGCGGGCGCGTTTCCCTCAGCTTGCATCCGGGTCAGCATCTGCTCGTAGAGAATTCGTTCGTGCGCGGCGTGCTGGTCCAAAAGGACCAAGCCGCGGTCCGATTCCAGGACCACATACAACCGTCCGACCACTCCCACCAAGCGCAGTGGCACCCGGAGCAACGGCACTGGCTCTGCAAGTTGCCGGGTCCCGGGCACGGATTGCTCCTGGGCTGCTGCGGGCCAGTGGGTTCCGCGATTGGACACCTGCGGGCTGTCGTCAGCCGCAGGTCTGGGGTGAGGCGTCCCTGCCGCGACGGGGATGTCGAGGTCCACCTTCTGGGTTGTGGCGGGGCCGAATCCCATCGGAAGTGGCTTTTGTTCAGTTTGCGTGCGCACGCCGGATTGCGGCTTGCGGGGAGGCAGATCGAGCCGAAGCAGTTCGGATTCCACCGGCGTCGGCCGCGCCGGGGTGGGGGGACTTTGTTCGGCGGTCCTGGATTCAGCGGGTGTGACTGATTTGTGCTCGGACGCATGGAATCCGAGCAGGGTGTCGCGAACGGCGCTGGTGACTGCGTGGCGCACGTCCCGCTCGCGATGAAACCGGACCTCGCGTTTGGCGGGGTGGACGTTGACATCCACCGAGGACGGATCGAGCTCCAGGAACAGGCAGCACACGGGAAAGCGACCTTTCATCAAGGCGGTGTGATAGCCCTCCAGCAACGCGTGGTTCAGCCCCCGGTGTTCGATCGGGCGACGATTGACAAACAGATGCTGATCCTGTCGTGTGGAACGGGAAACGCCGGGTGCGCCGATGAAACCCCAGACGCGCAGATGCGAAGGACCAAAACCGGCGTGCGAAGGATTGTCCTGCGGCTCCTCAACGTCCTCGGGGATCTGCACCTGAATCTCGTGCCTTACCTGAAGCAGTCGCAGGTCCGCACCCCACAACCCACGGAGGCGTTCCCCGAGCGCTGCATTTTGATTGGCGGAACGGGCTTCGGCCTTGATGCCAGGCAGCTGCCACACGGTGCGTCCGTCCTTCAGATATGTAAAGGCCACTTCCGGAAACGCCAGCGCCGCCATGGTGAGGTAGTGCGTTACGTGCGCCGATTCTGTTTCCTCGGTCCGCAGGAACTTGCGTCGGGCCGGCAGATTGAAAAACAGTTGCCGCACCTCCACGGTGGTGCCGGGTGCGCTGCCGGCCGCCTTGACCTCGACAATCTTCCCGCCGTTGACAATGACCTGCGTGCCTTCGGGAGAGTCACTGGTGCGCTCACGGGTGGTCAGCGTGAACCGGCTCACGCTGGCGATGCTGGGAAGCGCCTCGCCGCGGAACCCCATGGAGACAACCGCCGCCAGGTCCTCGGCTTTCCGGATCTTGCTGGTGGCGTGCCGCTCCAGGCAGAGCAGCGCGTCGTCGCGGCTCATCCCCTGACCGTCATCGGTCACCCGGACCAGGGAGCGCCCACCCGCCTGGATTTCCACCGTCACCCGGGTGGCTCCGGCATCGAGGGCGTTCTCCACCAGTTCCTTCACGACGCTCGCCGGTCGTTCCACCACCTCGCCGGCGGCGATCTGGTTGGCCACCTGCTCGGGAAGAAGACGAATGCGGTTCACGGCGGTTCGGGGGAAGTTCGGGGCGGGGGATCAGGATTCACCCGGCTTTGGCAGCCAGAAGGTGAACGCCGCACCGCCCTTGGCACCGGCCCCGGCGGCGATCGTGCCCTTGTGGTCTTCGATGATCTTGCGGGCAATGGCCAGTCCGAGCCCCGTGCCGTTCGGCTTGCCGTGGGTCACGAAGGGGTCAAACAGGTGGTGGACGACTTCCGGGGCGATACCCGGCCCGCTGTCTTCCACCGTGGTGGTTACGCCCTTGCTGTCGGCCTGAAACCGCAGCTTGATCACGCCCTTCCTTCCCATGGCTTCGGAGGCGTTCGTGAACAAATTCGCGAACACCCGATGGAGCCGCTTGGGATTCAACAGGAGTTCATCCTCGGGCATCCTGCCTTCGACTTCGATGCGGGTGCCCCGG
>JALOTU010000463.1 GCA_025457725.1 Verrucomicrobiota bacterium | reverse complement strand
CGGTTCCGCCGGCATCCAGACCGCGTCCTCAAACCGGTAGCCGAAATTATTCACCAACACGGACTTCGCACCAGCCTGGCCGCGCAGCTCGGTGTCGTATCCATACTCGACCCCCACCACGCCACGATAGTCAGGCAACCGGTAGGTGTAGAAAGCCTCCTCACCGACGACGGAATCATTATTCGGGGCAAGCTGGCCGATGACGTGCGCGGCCAGTTCCCCGTGGGGATAGATCCGGATGGGCTGGACCTCGATATCGAGCCCCGGCCAGGGTCGGTTGGATTCGCTGAACCGCGCCAATTGCGTCGGAGTGAGATCACTGGCCACAACCAGGGGCAGGGCGCGCCGGATCTGGTAGTGTCGGTGGAAGGTTTCCGGATCGAGGACCAGCGGAGTGCGCAAGGTGGCGGCGACCTCCGCCACCAGGTTGCTGGCGGCCAGGAAACGGGCGGTCTTCTCCAGCTCGAGCTTCAGGTTTCCCCGCAGTCTGAACTGTCGTTGCTCTGCCGGGGTGAGCTCCCGTTGCACCCGGGCCTGATACGACTCCTCCTGTTGCTTGAGCGAAGCCCGGACCCTCACGGCAAGGTTGGTATAAACCTCCACGAAGTGCGGGCGGATTTCTTCGAGATACAGGTTCAGGTTGTAGCTCGGCCTCGTCTCGGCGAGCAGTTCGCCGTGACGGTCGGTGATGCGTCCTCGGGTGGCAGGAATGCGCATGGTCTTGTAGGACTGGGTTTCCAGGCTGGACTGGAATTCCTTGCGCTTCACCACCTGCAACCACCACAAACCGGCCAGCAGCACCCCGAGCCCGGCAAAGATCACCCCCGCCAGCAGTTTGATCTGCGGGTTGGCCTTCTGCAATGGATCGAGGATCAGCATGCGTCAGTTGCGGCCCCGCCGGATTTCACGGTCGGGACGGAAGGAAGGGACGGAATGGAGCTGGTAGGTCAGCGCCCGTTCGAGTCCGTTCATCAACTTGAATATCAAAGGCGTCGCCACGCCCCCGCCCACTCCCAGAACCAGGAGATCCCACAGAAACCCCACCCCCAACCTGGGCGCGGCTCCGGAAGTCCCAGGGGAACCACCACACCCGCCGCCACACCCAGGACAAACTGCGCGAACACCTCGTCGCGCAATATCTGGTCGCGCTTCATGTGCAGTCCCATGCCGACCAGACACAAGGGCAGGGGGGAGACACCGAGCGGATTCAGCGAGAGTGCATCCAGCGACAAACCTCCGACGAACGCCAGCGCGACGATGGAGCCGACGCCGAGGCGCAGCGCCGTGAAGGTCATCAGGGCGGGCAGCAGATCCACCTGCGCCCCCAGCAGCCGGCGCGGCCAGGTGAAGGCGGCCTGCGCGAACACAAACGCGAGCGCCAGCAGCAGCACGGCACCGAGATGAAACAGTCTTACGGAACGATCACCCATAATTCCTCCAATCCGGAAAGGTTGGCGCTGAGCCGCACCCGGGCGGCAAGATACAAACCGTATTCCTCGGGCCGCGTGTCCACCACATGCCCCACCAGGATGCCCTTGGGGAACATCCCCCCCAGGCCGCTGGTGCGGACCGGGGTGCCGGCGGCAATCTCCGCGTGCCGGGGCAGATAGCTCATTTCGACCAGCGAACCGTCGAGGGTCGAGGAAGCCCCGATGACGCCCGTGTTGCGCTCCTCATTGCCGACCAGGGCCGAGACACTGCAGCTCGGGTCGCCCAGCAGGACCACCTGCGAATGATCGAATCCGACCGCGGACACCCGGCCCACCAGTCCTTGCGGCGTCAGCACCGTGGCATTGAGCTTCACGCCGTCCCGGCTGCCCAGGTCCACCTGGACCGCGCGCCACCAGTTGGCCGGGTCGCGAAGGACGACGCGGCCCAGCTTCAGCTTCCACGGGGCGGACGCCTTCCAGCCGAGCTGCTGGCGCAGGCGCGTGTTTTCGTGAAGCAGCTCCTCTGCGTTCGCGAGTTTCAATTTCAGTTCACTGTTTTCACGGTTGAGCCGGAGGTTCTCGCTCTCCAGGCGGCTGCGGGGTGTCAGCTTGAGCGCGGCGGCCTCGCCTGCCGTCCGGGTGGCGGTGGCCAGCCCGAACAGGGGCAGAAACATGTTGCTCAGGGCGGATCGGACCTGGAGGGAAAGACGGGTGGGCAGCGCCAGAAGGACCAGCGACACCAGAACTGTGACCGTGATTCCCACAAAATGCTTCTTCTTAAACATCCGCGTTGAACCTCAAACCCGCTGCCGGCGGCAGTTGGAGTCAGGCCTCGCCACCGCCGCCAACGGGCGGCAACGAGTATTTGATGCCTTGGGAGAACGCAGGAGAGGAATCAGCTGCTGGAGGAAACCCTTTTCAGGAACTGGAGTTCTTGCAGGACCCGGCCGGTGCCCTCGGCCACCGCGCTCAGCGGGTCATCCGCCACATGCACCGGCAACCCCGTTTCCTGGGCGACCATGCGGTCGATGCCGCGTAGGAGCGCCCCGCCACCCGCCATGACTATACCCCGATCGATGAGATCGGAGGCCAGTTCCGGCGGACAACGTTCCAGGGTGATGCGTATGGATTCCAGAATCTGTGATACCGGTTCCTGCAGTGCCTCGCGGATCTCCTCCGAACGGATGTTCAGTGTCTTGGGGAGTCCGGCTGCCAGGTCCCGTCCCTTGACCTCCATGGTCAATTCCTGCTCCAGCGGAAAGGCGGAGCCTATCCGAATCTTGATTTCTTCCGCTGTGCGTTCGCCAATCATCAGGTTGTAGGCGCGCTTCATGTGCGCCATGATGGTTTCGTCAAATTCGTCGCCGCCCACCCGCAGGCTGCGACTAAACACGATGCCGGCCAGGGAGATGATGGCAATTTCACAGGTGCCCCCGCCGATATCCACAATCATGTTGCCCGCCGGTTCATGCACCGGCAGGCCCACGCCGATGGCCGAAGCCATGGGCTGCTCAATCAAATACACTTCCCGCGCGCCGGCATGCGTGGCGGAATCCTTCACCGCCCGCTTTTCCACCTCCGTGATGCCGGACGGCACCGCCACCACGACCCTCGGAGCAATCAGCTTGCGGTGGTGGACCTTCTGAATGAAATGCCGGAGCATGGCCTCCGTGATCTCGAAATCCGCAATCACCCCGTCCTTCATCGGGCGGATCGCCACGATGTTGCCCGGGGTGCGACCCAGCATGCGCTTGGCCTCGTCCCCCACCGCCAGCACGTTCGTGGTTCCGGCCTGGATGGCGACGACGGACGGTTCCCGCAGCACAATGCCATGGTCCCTCACGTAGACCAGAGAGTTGGCGGTCCCAAGATCGATCCCAATGTCGTTGGAAAACAGGCTTTTAAGCTGTGCGAGCATGTATTTGCTTGGCGCCCGACAGAATCAGAGAAGCCCCCCAACAGGTCAAGTTTATTGCCGATTACGGGAATTCGGCCCGTTTCCGAAAGGATAGGGGTAGGGACAAGGGATTGAACCTTGCCCCTACCCCTATCGCGGGTGGGGAGAACAGCGTGGTCTCGACGGTGTCGTAGCCGAGCTTCGGACCATCCCCACGCGGGTGGGGAGAACGGGCGGTTTTTCCGTATCCACGAAAGCGGTGACGGACCATCCCCACGCGGGTGGGGAGAACTGCCCCATTGGGCCGCGTTATCACGACATTACCGGACCATCCCCACGCGGGTGGGGAGAACGCATAATCATTGGTCGATGTCCACGACTGCACCGGACCATCCCCACGCGGGTGGGGAGAACCAAAC
>JALOTU010000462.1 GCA_025457725.1 Verrucomicrobiota bacterium | reverse complement strand
GATGCGGATAGATATGCAGACTGCTAGGATTGCTCCCATGCTGCCGGAAATTGATCGAAAGGCCTTCGAACAGGCGTTCGAGCAGGCCATGACGCAGTTCCGCGCGCCTGTCAAGGACTGGCCGGAATTCGTCCGCTCGGCCTACGACGAGGACGCGATTCTCATGCCTCCCGATATGCCCGCCGTGCGCGGCCGCGAGGCCATCCTCGCTTTCCTCCAAGCGTTTCCCGTTTTCTCCGGCCACCGGCAGACGTCGTTGGAAGCGGATGGCGCGGGGGACTTCATCTTCACGCGCGACGCCTTTTCCTGCACCCTCACGCTACCGGGAGCGCCTCCCACGTTCTACGCAGGCAAGGCGCTCACGATCTGGCGCCGGCAGGCGGACGGTGAGTGGAAGATGTTCCGCGAGATCTGGAACCGGGAACCGCCAGCCCGGGGGTAACGGACGCAGCAACTGTCGCGTCCATCGATGGACACGCCCGGCGCGCTTTTCCGCCAGCCGGCCAGCTCCCAGTGCGATGCGGCCGTTCAGTGCCAGGTCGAACCCAGCCGAGTGTTGGTGCGCGTCGTCGAACGTGGCCCGGCCGGCCACCCGCGCGGTCCCGGCAATCTCCGCTGCAGAGCCGCGACCGTCAGAAGGTGTGAAAAATTCGATCAGCCGATTTTGTTTCATCGGCTACGAGAATGCGTGCGCGACATTCAAATTCGCCGCGCCGTCTGGCTCGCCTACGCCTGGTCGCCCTTCCGGAGCGCCTGGAGGGCTCCTGGGGCCTATTTTCAGCCTTCTGGGCCTCGTCTCTCCTATCTTTCGGCCAGGCCGATTGTGAAAAATTCGATTTTCGGCCGCGGCTGCCGCCAGCACAGCCGCGCCCACGCCATCACGTTGTAGGTCAGGCAGGCCCATAGCAACTCCAGACCCGCTTTCACCCTAAAAACGGCGGTTAGCCGGTGGCATCGGCGAGTCGACCCGGGCTTCTGATGACCTTGCCACCGAGGAAATGGCGAAACGCGGCGCTGAGGATCAGCTTCCACCGTTCCTTTTGCGTCAACTGCTCCGCAATCGTTCTGATTCGCTTTAGGAACCCGCTCACCTTGGTTAGAATCTCCGCGATCTGCGAGGCCTTGGCGTGCGTGCTCGTGATCTCCACGGTGGTCTGATTTCCGTGCCGGGTTTGCCGGGCGATGCCGTGCAGCGCCAACGGCCGCGAGGTGATGGCTTCGGCGTGTTTATCCGGGATTCCTAACCGCATGAAGATCGTCCACCAGTTGTAGACCAGGGCGATGATCCGCCCCATGATCTGGCAGCGCTTCCGGTCTTGGGTCGTGAAGCCCGCCCACCCCCACTGGTTCTTCAACTCGTCGAAGTTGTTCTCCGCATCGCCTCGGTCCCGGTAGTGCTGCGCGACGGCCCGCACCTCGTCCGGCAGCGAGGTCACCAGCACCACGTACTCATATGGCATTCCCTGGTAAGTCAGTTCCGGTAGATCCAAGCTCAACTGTTTGGCCGCTTTTCGTTTGGACTTCTTCTTGCCCACCGTTTCTACTTCCGTTGCCGGTTTGCTCCGCAACGGCCGCCGCAGCACCACCACCCGCCGCTCCTTGGTCCATCCGCTCAACTGCAACACGTCCTCTCTCCCCTGCCAGTGTTGCCCGGCCTCCCCCCATTCCTCTTTCCGGAAGATTTGTCCGATCAGCTTCTTCACCTTCGCGCTCTGCTTGAGTTTGAACAGGTATCCCAGCCCTCGTTCCTCGGCTCCCACCATGGCCTTCTCCGCGCCCCAGTGGCTGTCCCCGCGCAGGAACACGGGCCGGTTCCCCTCCGCTAGTCCGTCCAGAAAGGTCCACAGTTCCGGTTGCGCAAACAACGGAGCCGTCTGATTCCCCGCCTGCACCTCCATGTCCAACACCATCCGGATATTCGCCACGAAGTAACTGTGATAGGCGTGCGAAGGCCGTCCTGGCTTAGTCGGGTTATATCCCACCTTCGCGTCTTGCTGGTGCCCGTACAACGGCTTCACGGTGGTGTCCACGTCCAATACCCAGGGCTCCTGCAGTAACGGTTCGTAGCTGGCCTTCAGATGCCCTTTCAGCCACTCTCCACTGGCGGCCTCGTCCATCGCCTTCATCCCCCGCCGCACGGAATCCTCGCTCGCCACCCCGGTCATTCCCAGCAACTCCGGATTGATCCCGTCGCCCCGGATCGCGTTGATGTGGGCGTACCGCCAATGACCAGCGAGCACCGAGAGCACCAGCGTTCCCAGTACATTCCGCTTCTCGGGCGCGTTCCCACTGGTGTAGTGCAGAGGACAATCCGCTACCCACTTGTCGAACAAGCCGCTGGTCTTGAGGAACTCGATGAAGAATGGCATCAGGCCCAGGCTGCTCACCGCGGCTTCTGGCGCCCACTTCACATGAACCTTGCCCGCGAAGGTGTCCAGGCTGGTAGCGGTTTCTGCCGGCTGATTTCTCGCGATTTGGGCCTCACCCTCCGGGTGAGCCCGGACGACCTCTTCTTCTTTGCTCATGTTGAACAATCGTAACCGCTTATCAGCTCAAGGCGCGAGGGCTACCGCCGTTTTTAGGATCACGCGGCGGGGCCGCGCGCGCAGTCGAGCGGCCGGGGGCGTGGGGCGGCCGCGGTGCTGCCCGGGGCCGGCCCGCCGCGGCTTACTTGCTCA
>JALOTU010000461.1 GCA_025457725.1 Verrucomicrobiota bacterium | reverse complement strand
GCCACCATCTCACCTCAACGGTTCTCATTCAGTCTCCCTCCCATTCACATGCGGCGCGCTTGCGGTGGAGCCGTCCTGGCGAGGCCGGTCACCGACGTCGCCGCACCGGCCCATAGAAGTAGCCGCCGCGGATCCGGGCGCCGCGCACCTTCTGGACGGTGGTGGCCGTGGCTTCACCGGCCTTGGGTTGCTCGAACAGCCGCGTGTAGCGGTAGGTGAAATCCCCCAGCTTCACGCGCTCGACTTGCTGTCCGATGAAGCGCTCGATCGCCCGCACGTGGCTTTCGTCCTCGGCCACCATCAGCGTGAAGGCGTCGCCGCTCGCCTCCGCCCGACCGGTGCGGCCGATGCGATGCACGTAGTCCTCCGGATGCTGGGGCACGTCGAAGTTGATCACGTGACTGACGTTGGCGATGTCGAGCCCGCGCGCCGCGATGTCCGTGGCCACCAGCACCTCGAAACGGCCGTCGCGGAAACCGCGGAGCGCATCCTCACGTTCGCGCTGGGTGCGGTTCGAATGCAGAACCGCCACGGCGTGGTTGTTCTTGCGCAGCATCATGCCGATCCGGTCGGCCCGGTGCTTGGTGCGGCAAAACACGATCACCGAGTCGTAGTTCACCCGCTCGAGGAGATCCCGCAGGAGATCGGCCTTCTGATCGTCCGCCACGGGATAGATCACGTGCTTGACGGTCTCGGCCGGGCGCCGTCGCATGCCAATCTCGACGGTCTGCGGCGACTTCATGGCCCATTTCACCAGCGAGTCGATCTCGGGCGGGATCGTGGCCGAGAACAACGAAGTGTGGCGCTGGCGCGGACAGCGCTCAACGATGCGCCGCACATCCGGGAGGAATCCCATGTCCAGCATGCGGTCGGCCTCGTCCAGCACGAGAAACTGAACCGCGTCGAGCTTGAAGGTGCCCCGCTGCAGGTGGTCGAGCAGGCGTCCCGGCGTGGCCACCAACACGTCCACGCCCGAGCGCATCGCGCTGGTCTGGACGCCGTAGCCGACCCCGCCATAGACGACCGCGACCCGCAGGTCGGTGAATCGCGCCAGATCGCGGAAGGCGGTTTCCACCTGGGCGGCCAGTTCCCGTGTCGGCTCAAGCACCAGCACGCGCGGGCCCGGCGCGTGGGACCCGAGTTGCGACAGGATGGGCAGGGCGAAGGCGGCCGTCTTGCCGGTGCCGGTTTGCGCGCTACCGATGACATCCTGCCCGGCGAGAATCGACGGGATGACGCGGAGTTGGATGGGGGTTGGCTCAACATACCCCATCGCCTTGACGCCGTGCACCATCGCCTCGGAAAGACCCAGTTTTGTGAAAGGCATGGGGCACAGTAGCAGTCACCCCGGGCGATGGGAAGCGCCATCCCGAGGGGGGTTTCCCCGGGTGTGATTAAAGGTGGGTGAGAAGAATGAAGATTGTTGTCGAATAAAATGTACAAATTTAGCCAGTTGTCTAAATACCGTAGGGATGACGAAGAAGCGAACACGCCCGAATCCGTTCAGTCCCCAAGAGGTCCGACTCATCGAGCAACTGCGTGAGCATCCCGAGATGCTGGAGCGGGTGCAAAGTATTCTGGAGATTGCGCGTAGTGAGGAGGGCCCGTTGAAGACGGCCGATGAGGTGGAGGAGTTGCTGATCCAAGAGGTACGCCGGTTGGGCAGTGCCACGATGCACCAGTGGGCCGTCGGGGCCGAGGAACGTGTGAGCCGCGAACTCAAGAGCCAGGACCCGACGGTGCGGAGTCGTAAAAAAAAACGCTGAAGTGGTGGTGTGTGTTTGGGTTGGTGGCGGTGCGCGAGCGGATCTGGTGGAGTCCCGCTCAGCACTACCTACGGCCCTTACCCCAGCGAGTGGGGGTGACTCCTCGAGGGCGGTCGCGACGGCTGGAACGGGTGCTGAGCGACTTTGGCTGCGAGCATTCCTTTATCCGCGCGGCCCAGAGTGTGCGGGAGCATTATGGATTTGAGATCGGGGCCAGCGCGGTACGAACGGCCACTTTGGAGCATGCCCAGCGGGCGCGACACCGTCTGCAAGAGCAATACCGTCAGCCCTTTCGGCACCTGCCGGCGGTAGGGGCCAAGCACGTGATTGCCGAGGCCGACGGCACGATGATCTGCACCGTGGGGCCGGGCCCCAGGAAGAGCCGACGTCCCCGAGAGTGGAAGGAGATGCGCTTGGTGGCGGCGCAAGCCCTGGGTCGTGCGACGACGGTCTACGCGGCCACCTTCGGGAGTGTGGAAGAAACCGGGCGCCGCTGGGGACATTGCGCGCGGGCGGCGGGCTGGGGCTTGAAGAGCCAGATCCACGGCGTGGGGGACGGGGCCGATTGGATCCGCCTGCAGAGCCGGGAGGTGTTCGGGGACCAAGGACGCTTTCTGTGCGACTTCTTCCATGTCAGCGAGTATCTGGGAGCCGCCGCTCCCACGTGCCGGGCCCGCGGCCCGGAGGCGTGGCGTCGAACGCAGCAGCAGCGGCTGCGGCGCGGGGCGGTGCAACCGGTGATGGAAGCGCTGGAGGAACATTTGGAGCCGATCGGAACTCCGGAGGAAGAGGCGCCTGTGCGCAACGGGCATCGCTACCTAAGCCATCCTACCTAAGCCATCGGCTGGACTGCCTGGATTACCCCAGGGCGCTCCGACTGGGCCTGCCCATCGGATCGGGCATGATCGAGTCCGGACACCGCCACGTCCTCCACGCCCGTCTTAAGAAGGCCGGCGCCGCGTGGCTGCACGACCACGCCGACCAGATCGCGCACCTGCGGGTCCTCAGGGCCAATCGCCAATGGGAGTCTTTGTGGAATTAACCTCACCCACTTCCAACCACACCCGGTTTCCCCTGCCACCCAAAGAAACATTTGCAGTCTCCGTTCAAACTCGCGACAATGCCGCGCATGGTTCCGAACGTCGCCGGTCAGACGGCGGACTCTCGCCCGCTCCCGCTTCGTGACCCGTTCACGAAGGCGTTTCGCTGGATGCTGCTGGCCCGCACGCTGGACGACAAGCTGGCCAGTCTCTACCGGGCCGGCAAGATCCACGGCGGCGTCTTTCTGGGGCGCGGACACGAAGCGATGG
>JALOTU010000057.1 GCA_025457725.1 Verrucomicrobiota bacterium | reverse complement strand
TTCTGCTTCAAGGGTTCGGTTTCACTCTTCAAGGTGGCAAGCTCGTTGAGCTTGACGTTGGCACTGCGACCGAACAGCCAGCCCACGGCGGCAACCGTCAGTACCAGGGCTACAACCGTGGCGATGAAATACGGCTTCTTCTGGTTGAAACTCTGCCAGCGGAGCGTGCTGGCGGGCATAAGATTGAGTTCCACAGGGCAATGCGCGAGATTGCGCAAACCCAATCCCACGACCTCCCCGAGCATGTGGGCCACTTTGGCGAGCGATTCGAGATCAACTGATGGATCAATCTGAACATTGCGCAGCGGGTTGAGATACTCGACCGGCATGTTCAACTTCTCGGCAAAGAACTGCGCCGTGTAGGGCATGACGGAAGCGCCGCCGCAGAGGAACAACCGGTCGGGCTGCGATCCGCCCTGCTGTCCGCGATAAAACTGCAGGGTCTGGTTGACCTGGATGTGCAGCCGGGTCATGAACTGGCGGGCGATTTTGGAAATGGCTGCCTGATTGGGATTGTCCGGCTCCTCATAGGCGCCGCCCAGACTGACAAATCCCTCGTCGATCTTGATCTGGTCGGCCTGGGCAAACGGCAGCTTCATCTCCGAGGCAAAATCCTGGGTGATGGAGTTTGCCCCCAGGTTGATGCTGCGCGAGTAGACCTTGCCCTTTTCAAAGAAGAGCAGATTGCTGGTCTTCGCACCGATGTCGAACAGCATCGTGCACCCCTCCAGATCGCCGTAACAATAGCGAAAGGTGTTGCACAGCGCCGCGGTGGATACATCCGTCAGCTGCAGCACCAGGTTGGCGCTATCGGTCAGCCGGAACAGCCGCTCAACAATGTCGGCCTTGATCGCAACCAACAGCACCTCCAACTCGCCCCCCGGGGTGGTTCCCAGAATCTGGTAGTCCCACACCACTTCGGCGAGCGGGAACGGAACATTCTGCTGCGCCTCGTACTGGATGATCTGCGTCACCTTCCCGGAATCCACGGGCGGGAGCTTGACGAATTTCGAAAAGACATGAAACCCGGGGGCGCAAATGTTGATGTTGCGCGCGCTGCTGCCGAGGCTCGCAATGGCCTCCTGCAGCGCCTTGAGCACGACGGCTTCGCGCTTGGCCTCGATGGCGCCTTCCTGGCCCAGCGGTTTCAGCGCATACCGTTTCAGGATCAGTCCTCCCGACTCGCTGGTCTCAAACTCCGCGACCTTGAGGGTGCCAGCCCCAAAATCCACCGCCAGGAATGACTTTGTGTTCAACATTTTGTCGATAACCCAGAACCCTTCCGACATGGCTGAAACCGCCACAAGGAAAAGTGTTTCCGGTTCATCGGGATTACCGGATAACAGGAGACCGGTCAAATAGAAAAACCGATTTCACGCTTTGTCAGCAAAGAGTGAGGCGAGCTCCACTGGGATTCCCTTTTGGAGCCTGATCGGGAACCGGCACGGGCACCCAAACCGTGACCACGCCCCGCTCGATCAAGGCGAGGAGCGGTGGTTGCCACGCACGAAAAGGACGGGTAACGTTCGCGACGTGTCAACTCCCGCAGATCGAGAAACCCAAGGCGCCCCGGCGCTCTGGCTGCTCGCCCGCGTCAACATCACCCAGACCTGGCGACGACTCCTTGCCATGCGCGAGAAGTCGCGTCTGATGGCCTCCGTGATCGGAACATTCATTCTAGGCTACCTGGCGCTGGCCTTTCTGTTGTTTCAAAGCGGTTTGGAATTTGTGGCCGGATTCCCCGGGTTGGGAGTGGTGCTCACGGAGCGATTGCTCTACCTGCTGTTTGCCTTCCTCTTCGGCCTGCTGCTGCTCAGCAGCCTGATCATCGCCTATACCAATTTCTTCCGGAACCGCGAGACACTGTTTCTGTTGACCCTGCCGATTCGACGGGAAACGGTCTTTCAATGGAAATTCATTGAGTCGGTGGTGCTGGCCTCGTGGGCGTTCGTGTTTCTAACCGCACCCCTGTTGGCGGCGTTTGGCATGGTCCGGGATGTGGCCTGGCACTTCTATCTGGTGACCATGGTGTTGACGGCCATGCTGATCGTGCTGCCGGGGGTGTTGGGAGCGTGGTTGGCCTTGTATCTCGCGCGCTATCTGGACCGGCTCAGTTTTCAGTTCCTGCTGCTTACGGGAGCCTTAGGATTGATCCTGATCGTGGCGTTCTTATGGAAATCACCCGTGGCCACGGACGAAATGCTGGAGTCACGCATGCTGGTGGTGTTGGATCAGTTGCTGGGTCGCACCCAATTTGCCATGTTTCCGTTCCTGCCCAGCTACCAACTGACGACGGGCATCCTGCTCTGGGCCGAGGGACTGTTCCGTCCGTCGGCCTTTTACGGCCTCACCCTGCTGAGCAGCACTTTGTTCTTTGCAACCTTCACGCTGACCCGGCTCGGCCGGTTCTTCTATCACAGTGTTTCCATCGCCCAGGGCAGGCAGTCGACACTGATGAGCTGGCGCAGGCTGCTAACCCGCCAGGACCCCCGGCCACTCCTCGCGTCGCCGGGGCGGTTGGAACGAGGATTGATGAGGATACCGGGAATCTCACCCGAGGTCTCGGCGCTGCTTTACAAGGACATCGTGCTTTTTTGGCGGGACACCGCCCAGTGGGGCCAATCCGTGGTGCTCTTCGGATTGCTGGGGGCCTATGTGATGAACCTGCGCCACTTCACCCATCAACTGACCAATCCCTTCTGGATCAACCTGGTGGCCTACCTGAACCTGGGCACGTGCTCCCTGACTCTGGCCACCCTGACCACGCGGTTTGTGTTCCCGCAGTTTTCGCTGGAAGGACAACGCCTATGGGTCATCGGCCTCGCACCCATGGGCCTGGAGCGGGTGGTGCGTGTGAAATACTGGCTGGCGAGCACCACTTCGCTGGTTGTCACCCTCGCGTTGATCACCCTTTCCTGCATCCTCCTGAAGATGGAATGGGATCGCATCGTCTTTTTCGGAATGGTCATGACCTTGATGACCTTGTCGCTCAACGGGGTGGCGACGGGGCTCGGGGTGTTGTATCCCAATTTCAAGGACCCCAGCGCCGGCAAGATTGTGAGCGGGTTTGGGGGCACCCTCTGTCTGGTCATCAGCTTTGTCTACATCCTGCTCTCGGTGCTGTTGCTGGTCGTGGCCTCGGGCGGGTTCCACACAAACACCAACCTGAGCCTGCTGGCAGTGCTGGTCTTCGGCGGGGTTTCGCTCGTAACCGGCCTGCTCCCGCTCCGCATCGCCCGCAACCGGCTGCGCGCCCTGGAATTCTAACCGGCTTCAGCCGGTGATCATCCGCAACAGTTCACTGAACAGGGATTCGGCGTCCGGCAGATGAAGCGTCTGGTCCCCGTTGAAAACCAAACCGAACCCCGAACCGTAGGCCGGACCATTGGCAATGCACCCACTGGTGCGGTAATCCTGAATCTGCTTCTGCGCCGCGGCAAGGACGTCGCCCCGGTTTCCGTCCACCTCGTATTTCCAGCCCAGCAGCCAGGAATCCGGAAACCACTCGCGCAGTTCAGCAATCAGTTTGGGCGTCGGAACCAGTTCCACCAGCAGTGTCCCCGCACGGGTGCCGAGCTTCCCTTCCTGCACGGGCTGCACCCCCCCCTGCGCATCCCGGCGCCAGGCCTGGCCAAATGTGAAATCACAGACCGCCGCCGCATGAAAGACGGCATTCACCTTGACTTTGCTCGCATCCACGAACGCGGCGCGCAGACTCGCGGTGGTGGTGAAGGGAACCACTTCCAGCTCCTTCACCCCTCCGCGGTACACCGCCTGTTCGCTGAGCATCAGCGTGACCTCATGTCCCTGCCGGGCCAAGTGGACCGCCAGCTCCGTCCCCAGTCGACCGGTGGAAAAGTTGGTAAGACGCCTGACCCGATCCAAGGGTTCAAAGGTGGGACCGGCTGTTACGATAAAGTGCATCAGACGCTTTATGCCGTGACTCTACGCGGATCCCGTCGGAGCTGCAAACCCACAGCACATCCGCAACGAAAGCTCGCTCCACGGTCAAGCCAATGACAGGCAACCTCCGCGCCCGGCGCTGCCGGAGCCACTCCGGCCCGGATGAAGTGGGAGATCGACAGGGTCTTGGGCATCACGCTTGCATCTCGATTTCGGTACGATCAGTCGGTGCCGGGCCGGACACCGTCCAGAAGCTCCGGGGAGGATTCAGGTGCATTGGTGGTTCCCGCCTTTGGGACGATGTTGGTGCGACTCGCAGGCCCACCTCCCAGCAGACTGCCCATTGTGCCGAGGATCCTGCTCGCTTTGTCCAGATCCTTGTTGCCGGTGCTTCCGGTCAGGCTTGCCCCGGACTGTGTAGCAAGCGCGCCAAGCGCAAGGTAGTTGATTTTCGGCCTCGGATTGCCCACGGATCCTTCCAGCGTGAGGAAATCCGGAAGCCTGGCATATGGCGCATGGATGGGGGTGTTGGCGGGCAGCAGGCCGGTCTTCGCCGCCAGTTCCCGGCTCAACGAGATTTCCACGGGCAATCGAAGCTGCGAATTGGTCCATGCGGGCGCCAGCGTGACCCCGCCGGAGGCGTGTATCTGGTATGCCCGGCTCTGCGCAAGGGCATCGATAATTCGCAACTCGCCCTTGTCGATGGCACCACGAAACCGGATGACGTCCACGGGTGAACCCTGGAGTTGCCCGGCCCATTCCCCGGAGTCTGCCGCCCGGGGAGCGCCCAGGACTGCGCCCACCACCCGACCCACGGCTGCCCCGCCGGGATTGCGCGCGAGATCCGGCAGCGTGGAGAGCACCTCCGCAAGCGTGCGCACGAGTTTGGAACGGGCGCTTTCCAGGGCGAAGTTCAGGTTCGTGGCGCCCAGATCAAACTGACCGTCAAGGTTTTGCTGCAGCATCGGACCGGTGGATCCGGCACCCTGGATTTTCGCCTGAAAGTTGGCGGTGCCAGAGAACTGACCCTGGCGCTCGGGTAAGAATGAATTCACCAAAGGCGCGACTGGGACTGCGTCCATCGAGCCCGCGAATTGATACTCCCAACCAGGCACGCCGAGATTGAGATCCGCAGTGGCGGTGACCGGCGCACCGTTCAGCATCAATCGGCAGGGGCTCAGCTTGACCCGGCCACCATCGAACCGGAGGGAGGCCGACCAGTCGGAAACGCTCACCTCGCGCCATTGCAGAGCCCGCACCGCAAGGTCGACGACAAAATCACGCAGGGGAACCCGGGTTGCGGGAAGTTCAGCCGCATCCGCTGCAGGCGCACCAGACGGTCCCGAGCCGCTGCTCGAGCCCGATTGCATTTGCTCAAGCAAATCATAGTAACGGGTGGCATCCAGCGAATCGGCGGCCAGCAGCAAATGTCCGCTGACGGCATTCTGATCCGAAAAATCCACCCTTCCAGTCAACGTCAGTTCGTTCGTGGCGCGTGGGGTTGGGTCAAGCGCGAGCGTCGCCCGCTCGATCGTCGCCACCTGGTTGGTAATTCGCGCCTCCATCGATACCCGGGCACCGAGAGTATCATCAGGCAGGCGAAAGTCGGACGCGGGCAGAACATCGTTGATTTCCTTCAGGTGGGCAACGAGGGCTGCGTTCAACGAGACGGCGGAGTTGGTGCGACTCCCGCCGCCTTCCAATTCGAAGAGCAGGAGGCTTCTCCCGTCATGGGAGGCCTCCAACCTGGCTTGCTTGATCCAAAATCCATCTTCGACATCAAACGCCAAATCATAGTCCAGAAAGGCCTGAATCGGTGGAACGGTCTGTCCGCCCCGGGTCATTGCCAAATCTCGCACGCGTAACTGGCCGGTCAGCGCGCCCGCGCCAAAGGACCGCTGAAGCACCAGGAGGTTGGTGGACGTTAGCTCCGGGTGTCCAAAGGTGGCATCCCAGGACGACCCGGCCAGATTGAGCAACCGATGATCCACTCCCGAGAGTTCCACGGCCAGTCGGCCCTCTCCCTTGCCGGGCACGAATGGACCGGACACACGCATTTGCGTCAGATCTTCGGCCCCCTGCCGCACGTTGAGGGTGAGGTGTTGTATTTCCGACTCTGACATCTGACAGTCCAAGGCGAGGGCCAAAGCGGCCAGATCCGCCAGTGTCCCGCGGGCGTCGGTGACATCGAAGGTCGCCTTCCCCTGGATGGATTTCAGCATCGCCTCGGCATCCAATCCCGCTTGGAACCTGGCGGCGATCGTTGCCTGGAGCAATCCGTTGGTGGCGAGGGAAGCACGACTGGCTTTGAGGGTGGCGCCCAGTTCGAGGGACGCTTCCCCGCCATTGCGCAGATCCGCAAGCACAAGGGCGATGTCATCCAACTCAACGGAAGTGCGGTTCCCGGCAAGGTCAGCGGAGGCGTAGAGCAAGGCTGCGTCCTCGATGGTCACGCGTCGGATATTCAGTTTCAACGGCCTGGAGGGCTGGGCGGGCGCCGACGCCGGCGACTTGCTGGCCTGCGTCCTGAACAGCGGGTCCAGATTGCTCGTTCCGTCGGGCTTGTGAAGGTAATGGAGGCGGGGCGATATCAGCGTGGCCTCATCCACAGTCAGGGTTCCCCCCAGGATGTCGAGCAGTCGGTAGCGACACCGCAACTCGGCGACAGCAAGGAACTCCTCCTCGCCCCGGAACTGCAGTTTGAAGTCCCTGAGAACGACCTGCTTCATTGGTTGAATGGTCGCGTCCGAGACGGAGATGTCGGCATTCAACGTGGCGCCGACACGCGGCAAAATCACGCCCTTGAAAAAAACTGCGCTGGTCACCACCAACCACCCGCCCACCAGGAGAATCAGGGCGGCCACAGCGGCAAAGGCCAGTCTGCGAAGCAGGCGACCCGGTTTGGACCGCACCGGGGTTGCGTCGGGCTTGCTCATAGAACTCACTCTTGAGACCGCGCGGGATGGGGATTATTCAATACCACAAGGGGGCAGCCCCCGAAAGTTCGCGAATCCGTCGGAGCTACGCGCAGCCAAGCTTCTTCAACGTGGAGGAAGTGGATCGGCCTTCCACAAAACTGAGTAGGACAATCCTCCCCCCCACGCTCTCGACCATTGCGCGTTCATCCTGATTGATTGTTTCCAGCGTGTAATCGCCGCCCTTCACATAGATGTCAGGTTGGGCTAGCGAGAGAAACAAGGTGGCCGTCGCGTCCGGAAAGATCGCCACCGCACTGACGCTTTCCAGCGCCGCAAGGACCAGGGCTCGATCCTCCTCCGGGTTGACCGGGCGTCCCGGACCTTTGAGCGCTTTCACCGCGGCATCTGCATTCACCCCCACCAACAGCAAATCACCCTGATTTCTCGCGGCTTCCAAATAGGTCACATGGCCCAGGTGCAGCAGATCAAAGCAACCGTTGGTCACGACCAGGCGGCGGCCCGTCTGTCGCACGGCTTGACGCCAAGTCGCAAGTTGATCCCAAGGCACCCACTTGTCCCGGAAGTTCATAACTCAAATCTGCTCAGTCAGTTGGAGGTTTGGCAATGACTTTCATTCCCGCCTTCACCCCCATGTTGATGCTCATCATCCCTCCCATGAGGTTGTATACGGACACCTCTTCCAGTCCTAATTCACGCATGGCACTCTCCACACCGTCCTGAGCGGGGTAATGCTGCAGGGATTCGAGAATGTATCCGTATGCGGCGGCGTTCCCGCAAAACACGAACCCGAATAGGGGCACCAAAATTCGCAAATAGCAGAAGTAAACCGCCCGGAAGATGGCGTTCCGGGGCTTGCCGAAATCCAGAACCAGGATGCGTCCCCCAGACCGTGCCACCCTCGTCATTTCCCGAAGCCCCACTTTCCAGTCCGCCAGGTTGCGCAACCCATAGGCGATGGTGACCACCGAAAACTGGCTTTCCCCAAAAGGCAGCCGCATGGCATCCCCGAGGACAAACTCCGGTGAGTGAAGAGAACGGGTTGCACCTGGACGTCCAACATCGCCCCGTGCACGAGGTTTTTCGACCCGTCCGCGGGCAACCGAGAGCATGGCCTCGGTGAAATCAAGCCCCACCACCTGCCCGCCCTCCTCCGCAAGTCGGAATGCGATATCCCCCGTCCCGCAGCAGACATCCAGAGCAGCCTCCCCCGGTTTCAGTCGTGCCAGACGGACCAGTCGCCGCTTCCACAGACGGTGCAGCCCCAAACTCTGGATGTCATTGAGCAGATCATACCGGGTGGCTATCGTGCCAAAGAGCTCCTCGACCCGCGCCGAGCGCGCCGCGCCTGTATCGTAGAATCGATTGCTCATCCAGCGTTCATTGGCCCAACTCTCAGTAGTAGTGCTGCCCGGCACTCAGCATTTACCACACAAACCCATGAAGCTCAACCATCAAGGCGCAGATGGAACCGGTCTTGCTGATTGCACTCTCGGATTTCAGCTCTGCCCAGGGAGCTCACGAAAATGAACAAGAAAAAGATTCTAATTGCGGATGACAGCCTGATCGTATTGAAGGCCTTGGAGCTCAAGCTCAAGGCCGCAGGCTATGAAACCACCTCAGCAACAGACGGCAGTGACGCGCTGGAGAAGGCAGCCAAAGTGCATCCCGACCTGGTGATCATGGACATCAATTTTCCGCCGGACATCAGCCAGGGAGGTGTGGTGTGGGATGGCTTTCGGATCATTGAATGGATGAGGCACACCGGATCCACAGGTACCGCCCCTTCCATCATCATCACCTCCGACGAGATCGAAAAGCATCGGAGCCGCGCACTGGCCGCTGGCGCGGTGGCGGTCTTCCAAAAACCCATCAGCCTCCCAGCCTTGATGGAAACCATCAAGGAGTGCCTGCAGGAATGCCCTCAACTCCGCTGAAATCGAGGGGCGAAGCTCTTCTATCCTGCGTCTGGGTGACGCGCCTGTATTGCGAACGACGCGCGTAAGACTTCCTGATCGCAGCGCTGGATCCGGATCGCCTCCCAAAAACCTCCCGACAGGACGCGTCCCTCCACTCCCCCCCCAATTTCCTCCATCTAGCAGACCGCCCGGGGACGGGCGCACTCTGACATGCATCCGTCTCCCGGGCAGCGCGATAAAGCCGGGTCACTTGCGCATCACGGCAGCGTCTGGGCCAGCCTGAGGTTGCTCGGGGGCGCCGGCGGATCCTCAACACTGTTGACGGTGAGGGTGAAGGTGCGTTGAGCGGTGAGAGCACCGTCGCTGACGGTGACGGTGATCTGCGCGGCGCCAAACTGGTTGGCCGCCGGC
>JALOTU010000460.1 GCA_025457725.1 Verrucomicrobiota bacterium | reverse complement strand
CGGCGACATTCATTGGTTACCTCCTGGGCGGACCCGGACCGGCCCTGCTGGCCACCGTGGGGATCTTCCTGCCGGCATTCCTTTTCGTGGCGATCAGTTCCCCGTTCATACCCAAACTCCGACAGTCGCCTGTTGCCGGTGGGTTCCTGGACGGGGTCAACGTGGCCTCGCTGGCGCTGATGTTCGTCGTCACCTGGCAGCTCGGCGCGGCGGCGTTGGTGGATGGACCGACGATCCTCCTCGCGATCATCGCCGGGATCGCGCTGTTGCGATGGGGCGTGAATTCACTCTGGCTCGTCGCCGGTGGCGCGATAGCCGGATGCGTGCGTGCGTTGGCGCTGCCCGGGTAGCAGTCCAAAGAACGGAGCGCGGGACGTCCCCGGCCCGCAGCCCGCCACGATCGCCGAAGACCCCGGGTTCTTGAAGAAATGACCCGTTCACCGAAGGGCTGCAAGCCTCCCTGAATTGTAGCGCACGAGGTGAGGAGTGCCCGGCAGCCCGCCACCGACTCCTCACGTCGTCGCCTACAGGAGGTATGGAATATCCGGCTAACGGCGCTCGTGGGTGAGGGTTCGGTGGAGTGCCTCCGTCTCAGTTCGCACTGCCGCCATCGCGCTGCGAAACTCATCCATTCCATCCCCTTCTCCGGCGGCGTGCGCCAGCCCTGAGTCCGCAACGTCATCCGTGTCTCCCAGGCCGGCATCGTGCGCACGCTTCATCCGTTCCAGGATCAGGTCGCGGATAACCGGCGCATTGTCCACTCCATGGAAGTGCCCGATGTGGGTGGCGGAGGAGTTGGATCCCTGCTGATGCGGATCCGGTTCGGCCCCCCCACCCCCGGCCGTGCGCACTTTCAGATCATACAGCCCCAACAAGCGCTGCAACGGTCCCTGATGCACAGCCAGGTGCTGGATGTTGGCGAAAGTCATCGTCATCTCCCGCACGTGAAGGAGCCCGGAACGAATGCGCAGACTGCGATCGGTGACGATGTACCAGCGCAGTTCATAATCCAGGCGGACCATGAGGAACGTGAACGGGACTTGAATCACGTAGAAGGCGATACCCGCATACTCCGCAGCTTCCACCCAGAAGCGCAACTGCTCCGACCAGCCCTGGCTGATGCCCCGGAGAAACGCCAGGGAAACCATGATACCGATCACCGCAGACACCTGTGCCCCGGCCCAGCGCAACAATAACAGACGATAGTAGTTGAGCGCCGCGCGAAACACCTGTGCCGATTCCCGCGATCCCGGCGGCAGCGTGGGCTCAGGAGGAACTTTCAACCAGCGACACAGCCAGGCTTTCATTGGCCTCCATCCTTTCGGTCACCGGACGCCCGGCGTTCCAGAACCTCGCGGACGCCGCGCAGTTCACCGGCCAGTTCCCGGAGCGCCGCGGCCACCTCGCCTGCCGTCTCTGCCGACAAACCTCCGCCGGGACGAATGGATGGCGCAGCAGCCTGCCCCATCGTGCCCGTCCCGGAGTGCTGCCCCCGCATGCGCGAGTAAAGAAAATCACGGATGGCCTCGAACTCAAGCAGGCCTTCGATGATCATCTCCGCCTTGGCACTGCCGCTGGCTGTTTGAATCTGGATACGCGCCAGACCGAGCCAGCGTTCGACCACATTGGAACTCAGATGGATGTCCTGAAAGCGGGCGTAGCTGACCACGATCTCGCGCCGGAACAGGATTCCCCATCGCATCGAGATACCCTCCGCATCGAAGCGGTAACGCAGTGTGTGATACCGGAAGTAGGCCGGCAGGATGAAGATGGGAAACAGCGGCCCGGCCAGCAGACAGCCCAGGGCATAATAGGTCATCAACTTCGGATCCGGTCGTTCAATGGCGAAAATGCGTTGATCGTCCGAGATGCTGGTATTCATAGCTGTTGGGGAACCGCCACAGACTGGAACAAAGCCCTTAGTTCAGCAAGCCCTGGGGCAGCGGCCCAAGTTGCCCCCTTTCCCGGTGAGCGATGTTCAGCGCGTGTGGATTCGGGTTTTGACTTGCCCAACCCATCGGCAGCAACATCGGGGCGAAAGCCAATCGCGGTGGAAACACCAAACACCAATCAGCAAACGCCCGGGGCAGAGGCAGCCTCGGCGCCACGGGTGTTGGAAACCCTGATCCGGCAGGCCGAGGCGGTCGGTGCCAGTGATATTCACATCCATCAGGATGGCGGCGTCGCGCGAGTCGCGCTGCGGATGGACGGGTTGCTGACCCAGATCAATGAACTCCCTGCCGACCTCGGGGAACGGGTTCTGGGGCGCATCAAGTTTCTTGCTCGACTCAAAACCTACCAGGAATCGATGCCCCAGGACGGGCGCATCAACAAGGACGCGGTGGGCACCATCAGTGACCTCCGCGTTTCCACCTACCCGACCGTGACCGGCGAGAAAGCGGTGCTGCGCCTGTTCAACCGGGGCTCGATCAGCACGCTGGACGACCTGGGTTTTCCGGACGCGTGCCGATCCGAGCTCGAGCAGGTGCTCCGGCAAACCTCCGGACTGATGCTGCTGACCGGTCCGGCGGGGAGCGGCAAGACCACCACCATCTACGCCTGCCTCGCGCACCTCGCCGCGGCGTCGGGACGCCACATCATCACCATCGAGGACCCGGTCGAACAACTCATCCCGGGCGTCATGCAAACCGAGGTCAACGAGGCGCGCGGACTGGACTTCGCG
>JALOTU010000459.1 GCA_025457725.1 Verrucomicrobiota bacterium | reverse complement strand
AGATCCGGCTTATCGTGGCCGCCTTCAGCGGACGGTATCGGGCTTTGCAGCTGTTCGTGCGTCGCTGGACGCAGCGCCACTCGTCGCAGCGCGACGAGTTCCACCACCTTCCCTTTTTTCACCGTGCGTGGATGGGGATGCGCCCCGGCGAGGGACCGGAAGGATTCCCGTTGAAGCGGCCGGGATCCGTTTCTATCGTGCGGGCCGATGCCCGACGCTTCCGTCCATTCAACCGTCTCCCCGCTGGAGCAGGCGGTCACGGTGTTGCGAGGCGTGGGCACGGACCGGGCCGCGCAGCTGGAGAAGCTGCGCATTCGGACGGTTGGCGATCTGTTGCTGCACCGGCCGCGCCGCTACGAGGACCGGCGCCAGTTCCGGATGATGCGGGAACTGAGCACCGACGAGCCGGCGCTGGCGCGCGGCATCGTGGCGGCGATGGGATTGAAGCGATTCCGGCGCGGGGCGAAATCGGTGTTCGAGCTCATCCTCGAGGACGGCTCCGGCCGGCTGCATTGCCGGTGGTGGAATCTGCCGTTCATGGAGCATTACTTTGCGGTGGGCGACGAGGTGCTGGTGTTCGGCAAGCTCAGCGGGCTCAAGCCGCGCACCATGGATCATCCCGAAACCGAGGTGGTGCAGGCCGACGAGGAAAGCGCGATCCACATGAACCGCATCGTGCCCGTCTATCCCCTCACCGAGGGCCTGCCTCAGCGCTGGTTGCGGGGCTTGATCCGGCGCACCCTGGAGCAGCACGAACGCGAGGTGGTGGAACCCGATCCGGGGTTGAACGTGGTCGGGTGCCGACTGCCGGTTGAGGCTGGCGACGCATGGGTTGCTGCACAACCGGCGCCCGGCACGCTGCCGCCGGTTAACCGGGAGTCGACGATGCCCTCCCGCGCCCGGGCCATCCGCCTGTTGCATTGTCCCGAGACGATGGCAGACGCTGTTCTGGCCCGGCAACGACTGGCGCTGGACGAATTTGTTGTGCTGCAACGCAAGATCCGGCAGCGGCGGCTGCGGTTCGAGGCCAGGTCCCGGGGGTTGCCGTGCCGGGGCGACAATCACCTGATCAAGCCCTTCCTCGCCGGGCTGGGCTTCGCGCTCACGGAGGCGCAAAAGCGGGTGTTGCGCGAAATCCGCCACGACATGGGCGGTTCGCATCCGATGCGTCGCATGCTCCAGGGGGACGTCGGCTCCGGCAAAACCGCCGTGGCCGCCTGCGCGGCGTTGATGGCGCTGGAAAGCGGGTTCGACGTCGTGCTCATGGCTCCCACGGAAATCCTGGCGGAACAGCATTTCAGGAACTTCGCGCGTTGGTTCAATCCCCTGGGAGTGCGGGTGGGCATGCGCACGGGTGGACGGAAAACCTCGAACACTGAACCGCCGCTGATGCCGCTGGAGGCACCACGCACCAGGCAGAAGCCCTCCCTCACCATCGGCACCCACGCGCTGATCGAAACCGGCTTCACCACGGACCGTCTCGGCCTGGTGCTGGTGGATGAACAGCACAAGTTCGGCGTGGCGCAGCGCGAGCAGCTGGTGCGCAAGGGAAATTACCCGCATCTGCTGGTGATGACCGCCACTCCCATCCCGCGAACCCTGGGTCTCACCCTGTATGGGGATTTGGACCTGTCGGTGATTGACGAGCTGCCGTCGGGCCGCGGCCGGGTGCGGACGTTCGTGCGGCCAGCGGACAAACTGCCAAAGGTCTGGGCTTTTGTCGGAACCCGGCTGGATCAGGGCCGGCAGGCGTACGTGGTCTATCCCCGGGTGGAGGAAACTTCGGGGGGAGCGACCAAGGCGGTGCTGAAGGAATTCGAGCGGATCCAGACGGCCCTGGCACCGCATCGCGTGGGTCTGCTGCACGGACGATTGAAGTCGGCGGAAAAGGAATCCGTCATGGACGGCTTCCGGGCCGGACGGATCCAGGCGCTGGTGGCGACATCGCTGATCGAAGTGGGTTTGGATGTTCCGAACGCCACGCTCATGGTCATCGAGAACGCCGAGCAGTTCGGGCTCGCCCAGCTGCACCAGCTGCGCGGGCGCATCGGCCGGGGCGCGCATGAATCGCATTGCATCCTGGTGTCGGACATCAAATCTCCCGAGGCGCGGGAACGCCTGCGGGTGCTGGAAGAGACCACCGACGGGTTCCGGATCGCCGAGGCGGATCTCCGGTTGCGCGGACCGGGCGAGCTGCTGGGGCAGGAACAAAGCGGGTCGCCCCGCTTCCGGTTTGCCGATCTGCGGCAGGATTTCAGCCTGGTGCAACTCGCCCGGGACCTGGTTTCGCGCGAGGCACAGGCATCGTGAACGGAGCGGGTTGAAGGGACGGATTGCAGCGTCCGGCTCCCGGGACTATGCTCCCGGCATGAAAGCAATTCTCCCGATCTTCGGTGTGGCACTCCTGACCCTGGCCGGCTGTGGCGATGGCGGGGGCGGAAACAATCCGCAGACCAATGCCGTCCCGTCCAGCAATCCACTCACGGCACCCGTCGATTACCTGGGAGCCGTCGGGAATGCGAAGCAAAAGGCGGTCAAGACGGTGGATGTGGCGTCGCTGACCCAGGCAATCCAGCTCTTCAACGTGTCGGAGGGACGTTTTCCCAAGGATCTCAATGAACTGGTGACCACCAAGTACATCGCCAAGATCCCCGACGCGCCCTACGGCCAGAAGATCGTTTACAACCC
>JALOTU010000056.1 GCA_025457725.1 Verrucomicrobiota bacterium | reverse complement strand
GATTCAGGCCCGCAGCCAAGAGGTGCGCGCCCGGCTCTACGCGCAGCCCGCCGGGGAATCGCTGTTTGACGCCGACGGGACATTCCGCAGCGGCCAGCCTGTTCTGCCGGATCCGCAGTCAGAGGCTGCGGCTGAATACCTGCGCCGTTACACGGACTTTTTCTCAGGGCGATCGCTGCAGGGAATGCGCCTGCTCGTTTACCAGCATTCCGCCGTGGGGCGGGATCTTCTGGTGGAACTACTGAAGCGATTCGGCGCGGAGGTCATTCCCGCCGGGCGCAGCGAGACGTTTGTGCCGATCGACACCGAGGCGATTGACGCCGCGCAGCTCCGGGTTATTGAGGACCTTGCGGTGGCCGCGTGGCGGCAGCATGGGCCAATTGACGCGGTGGTTTCCACCGACGGCGACAGCGACCGTCCGCTCATCCTCGGCGTGGAGCCGGCGACGGGGGAAGGCGCGCCCTGCCGGGTGCGGTTTTTCGGCGGTGACCTGGTCGGGATGGTGGTGGCGGAATTCCTGAAGGCTGACGCGGTGGTGGTGCCCATCAGTTGCAACGATGCGGTTGACCTTGGTCCGCTGAAGGATGTGGTGGAGCCAAAGACGAAGATCGGTTCGCCTTTTGTCATTGCCGGAATGCAATGTGCCGCGGCGGCCGGGCGCAGCACCATTTGCGGCTGGGAAGCCAACGGCGGTTTCCTGCTGGGATCCACTTTGGAACGCAACGGTCGGCGGCTGGCCGCGTTGCCCACGCGGGACGCGTTCCTGCCGATCCTGTCGGTGTTGCTTCGGTCACGTGCCGAGAGATCCAGCGTTTCTGGTTTGTTTGACAGGCTCCCGCGCCGGTTCAGCCGGGCGGCGTTGCTCAAGAACTTCCCGCAGGCGGTCAGCCGTCGAATGGTGGCGCGCTTTTCGCCGGCGGAAGCCGGCCCCGAGGACGTTTCATTCACAGCGGGAGAGGTTTCGACCGGGCTGGAGACGATTCGGGCCGGGCTGGGGAGGTTTTTCACGCCGGAGCTGGGTTTCGGCGGCATCACGCGCTTGAACTTCACGGATGGGGTGCGGGTTTATTTTGACAATGGCGACGTGGCGCATCTGCGCCCGTCCGGCAACGCGGATGAACTGCGGATTTACGCCGTGGCCGACTCGCAGGCGCGAGCCGACGCCATTGCCCGGGCCGGTGTGGCCGAGCCGGATGGCATTTTGAGGCGCATGGAGCAGGCGGTTCGCTCCGACCAGGCCGGCGAAGCCCTGGACAACTTTCGTCGCGTGCCGCGACCTTTGCTGATGGAAGGCGTGGTGCAGCATTACAGTTGGGGAGGACATGACTTCATCCCGACGCTGCTGGGCCGACGGGAACTCCCGGCGAGGCCTTGCGCTGAATTGTGGCTGGGCAGCCACCCGCAGGGACCATCGGTGGTGGATTTGGATGGGATGAAACTGCCGCTGATCGAATTGTTGGCCGGAGCAGGGGAGCAGGTGGTGGGACGCGAATGCATGACGAAATACGGCGCGCAATTGCCGTATCTTCTCAAGGTGCTTGATGCCCGGCAGATGTTGTCCATCCAGGCGCACCCGTCGCTGGCGCAGGCGAGGGAGGGTTTCGAACGCGAGGAACAATCCGGTGTGGCTTTGAGTGCCGCCCACCGGAATTACAAGGATCGCAACCACAAACCCGAGGTGCATGTGGCGCTGACGGAGTTCTGGATGCTGCACGGGTTTCGCCCGCTGGAGGAGATCGCCGGCCTCTTGAAGGAAGTGCCGGAGCTGCGTCCGGTGATGCCTGACTTTGCCCAAAGGTTGGCGGCGGCAAAGGGCGATGCTTCCCTGCGGAAGGCATTGCTGCGCGCGTTGTATGAAACGGTGATGAACCTGCCGCAGGCCGGGGTGGACGCCATCCTGAAACCGTTGGTGGAGCGGTTGCAGGTCGGGGGGGGTGCGGACAAGTCGCGCCGGGAATTCTGGGTGACGAGGGCGGCGAACGAGTTCCCGTTGGCGGGCGGTCACATGGATCGCGGGATCTTTTCGATTTACCTGCTGAACCTGGTGCATTTGCGGCCCGGCGAGGCCACCTACCAGCCGGCCGGCACGCTGCACGCCTATCTCGAGGGCGTGAATGTCGAGTTAATGGCCAATTCCGACAACGTGCTGCGTGGCGGACTGACCCCCAAGCATGTCGATGTGCCTGAGCTGATGCGCATTCTCGATTTCCAGTCCGGACGTCCCGAGGTCATTCGCGGAGAGACTTTCCCCGGGGGGGAGACGGTTTACCGGACGCCGGCGGCGGAATTTGAGTTGAGCCGCATCGTGTTGCGGCCGGAGGGTCCGGCAGCCAGGGTGGGCGGGGTGGGTCCGCAGGTCCTTTTGGCATTGGAAGGCGAGACACGAATCCGGACCGCGGGTGTCGAGCTGCGGCTGTCGCGCGGCGGGGCCGCCCTGATCCCTCACGCTGTGGAGTGCGAACTTCACGCGGCCGTGGCGGGCGCCGAATTGTTCCACGCCGGACTGCCTGGTTCGTCGCGCAGACCATTTGCCGGACAGCGGTAGGGAAAGCAGGAACGAGCCTCACAACCCAGACACGTATGGAAACGAAAGGCAATACCCAGCCATCCACACCGTCCGCGCCGCCGCCCGTCGTGGCGGCAAAATACCTGTACCCGTTTGCCCTCGTCACCACGCTGTTCGCGCTGTGGGGATTCGCCAACGACGTGACCAACCCGCTGGTCAAGGCGTTCAAGGACATCTTCGTCATAAGCAACGCGCAGAGCAGCCTGGTGCAGACGGCGTTTTACGGCGGCTACGCGACGATGGCCTTGCCGGCGGCGTTGTTCATCCGCCGGTTCAGCTACAAGGCGGGGATCGTCGTGGGATTGCTGCTGTATGGTGTGGGCGCGTTGATCACCATTCCGGCGGCGGCGCAGAGCAGTTTCAACCTGTTCCTCGTGTCGCTCTATGTGCTGACGTTCGGACTCGCCTTTCTGGAAACCACCGCGAACCCGTTCATCCTTTCGATGGGCGATCCCCGGACCGCCACCCGCCGTTTGAACCTGGCGCAGGCGTTCAATCCCATCGGCTCGCTCACGGGCATGGCGGTGGCGAGCTTCCTGATTCTGACGAACCTGCAGGTGGAATCGTTCCGCACCGATGTGCGCGTGTATCGCCAGGGCCTGACCGATCCCGTGATGGCGGCCCAGGTGGACAAGATTGATCCCGAGTTGCGCGGGTATCTCGACGGGCGGAACGCTGCGATGCAGGCACAGGGCAAGACGCTGGCCGACCTGCCGTACGACGCGGTGCTGGACCAGGCGATCAAGGATTTCCAGGCCGGCGAGCTCGCGCAATTCAAGGGGGAAGGATACGAGGCCATTCGGGACGAGGATCTCAGCACCATCAAGATGCCCTACGTGGTCATCGGCGTCGTGGTGCTCGGGGTGATGTTGGTGTTCGTCTTCAGCAAGATGCCGGACACCGGGCATGACGCGAACAAATCCCTCAAGCTTGCCGCCACGTTTGGTCGTCTCTGGAAGAACAAAGGCTACGTGGAGGGTGTGTTGGCCCAGGCGCTGTATGTCGGCGCGCAGATCATGTGCTGGACCTTCATCATCCACTACGCCACGACCAACCTGGGCATGACCGCCTCCGAAGCGCAGAACTACAATATCATTGCCATGACGATCTTCTGTTGCAGCCGGTTCATCTGCACGTTCATGCTGCGGTTCATCAGTCCCGGCAAGCTGCTCATGCGGCTCTCGATCGGGGGGATCCTCACGTCCATGGGCACGATCCTCCTTTCCGGGATGCCCGGGCTCTATTCCTTGATTGCCATCTCCGCCTGCATGTCGCTGATGTTCCCGACGATTTACGGCATCGCCCTGGACGGCATGGGCGAGGACGCCAAGATCGCGTCAGCGGGTTTGATCTTCGCCATCGTGGGCGGCGCGCTGATGCCCCCGATGCAGGGGCGGATCATTGATATGGGCGGGGAGGCCGGCGAACTCCTGGGCCTGCCCGCCGTCAGTGTGTCCTTCGTGCTGCCGCTGGTGTGCTTCGTGTTCATCGCGCTTTATGGCTACCGCACGATGATCATTCACGAAAAGCGGGGCATCAAGGAAGCGGTTTGACCGCGGTCGTCACGAGCCCGCCGGCTTCACGGCACTGGCCGGATCCTCACGCCATACAACGAGGACCGGGCGGTGATGAACAGTGTGGTTCGGTCCGCGTCCCCAAAGACCAGGCAGGTGGGGCGTTCGGGGACCCGGATGACGTCGATCAGCCGGCCCGCGCCGTCGAATACGCGAACCTGACCGGCGGCGAGATAGACGCGTCCGAGACGGTCCACGGCCAGCCCCTCGCCGCCCTCCTCAACAAACAACCGGGGGTCTGAAAGCGTCCCGTCCGGACCGACGAGGAAGGACCACGTTTGCTGCGCCGCCTCATTGCTCACGTAAAAGCGCCGTCCATCCCGGGCGGGCGCCAGGCCAAAGGTGCGCAGGACATCGGCCAGCTTGGTTCCCCAGCTGACGGCGCCCGTGGTAAAGTCGGTTCCCGCTGGTATATAGGTGGTGCCATCGGGTGACAGGTAATGGTAGGGCTTCCGCAGAAGGGAATCCGACCTGAACCCGTCAACTCCCGTCCAACGGCTGACCGGCAGAACCGGCACCATGCCCCGACGGATCTCCGCCGGTTCGGGCTCGATCTTCCTGACCTCGCCGTCGGGGTCGTCGGGATTGAGGGTCAGCACGGTTCCGTTCCCCTCATAGGCGACGATCAAGAGGTTTCCGGATTGATCAAAGGCCAGTTGCTCCGGGCGTTCGGGGATTTCGCGGGCCATGTCAATTCGGTGGCTGGACACCGACCAGCGATAGACCTTGTGCTTGCGTGGGTCCGCAAAATAGACGTTGCCCCGGGCATCCACGGCTGCGCCCGAGATGTTGAAGAACCCATCCGCCAGCTTTTCCACCTGGGCGCCGGGCGCCACGACGCTGGGTCGTGCAGGGTTTGTGACCGACGCCGCCGTCCCGTTCACGTCCAGGACCGCGAACTCCATGTCGCGCAACGCCATGCCGGTGGAGCGGTTCGAGACTGAGTTGTCGAAATTGACCTTGGAATTGCTGTACACGTGGGTGTTGCGGAAGCGGATGTCTTTTGAATCCCGGATTTCGATGGCATGGGACTGTGGCACGAAGGAGCTGACCACCCGGTAAAAGAAGGTGTTGGCGAGGAGCAGCTGGGTGCAGTTCTCGATTTGCAGAGGCAGCGCATGGGGACTTTCCTCGCGCTCCTCCTCGAACTGCACCGCATGAAACCGCCAGTTGGACGAATTGCGAAGGATCATTTCATTGCTGACGTGATGTTCGAGGGACATGGCGTAAACCCGGCCGGGGGTGGTTGTGTCGGAAATGAGCATGCCCGCCTTCGCGTAGGGACTCGGCGTCCAGATGTTCTTGAAAACCCCGCCCCCTCCCGCCGTGACCCAGAGGCTCGGAGGCTGGCTGTTCCACCGGTCGCGATGGTCGCGTCCCCATGAGTCGCCGATGCCGCCGGGCAAGCGGGTGCCGTGTCCGCCGTGCAAACGGACATCATCGACCATCGAGAACTCGCCCGCCATCCAATGGACGGCGATGGCCCCCGGATTCAGCGCGCTGGCGTAAATGCCCAAACCGCTCAGGATGTTGGAGCCTCCGCGAGGCGCCTCGATTACCGCTTTGGGCGTGTTCGCATCCTGAAAGGCGGGCGTGTTGTCCGGCAGATAGATTGCCGTGGCGCCGGGATGGAGGCCGACGAGGACCGTATCGGGCCGCAGCCTCAGCGTGTCGCTCACCCGGTACACACCGAGTGGGAGGTAGAGTGTGCGATGTTTTGCGATGGCCTCCGTCAGTGCGCGGGTGTCATCATGCACTCCGTCACCCACCGCACCCAGGGAGTGGACATTCATCCACGATTCGCCGGGCGGTAGGGCAGGGAGGTTTGACGCGTGGGGTGGCGCCGGATGGGAGAGCGGCTGGTAGGACAGGGTTGTCTTCATCTCCCGCAAGTCGCCATCCTCCCGGAGGGTCAATCCGTGAGAAAAGCCGTCCACGACGTATGACGGTTCGGAGGGGGTGAGTTTCCGGCCGCTTTCCCGGAACTCAACCAGCGTGGGCACATCGTGGCACGTTACGTTGTCCAGGTTGACCTGGGTGAGGGCGTTGCTCTCCATGCCGATCACAAAGGCGGGCCCGGCGACGTGTTCCAGTGAGGCGTCGCTCACCCAAAGCTGATCCGGTTTCCCGGCGACCATGGAGATTGCGGTGGGAACCCGCGTGAACCGCGGCCGAATCATGGCCAGCCCGGACTCATCGGAACGGATCGCCGCAATGCGCTGGTCCTGGAACGTGCAGTCCATCGCGAGGATGGGCCAGCCGGGAGCCGAGCGGCGGGTGACAATGCCGTATTGCCCGCCGTGGAAATGGAGATCCTCGACCAGGTTGCCGATGTCCTCCAGCCCGGCTTTGGCGGATCCGAGGTGGAGGTGCATGTGCGAAAGAAAGCAATGTTGAGCGACGTGGAAGCGGATGGCCACGGCGCCGGGATTCCCTTCGCGGATTTCGATGTCGATGTTGCTCAGGGCGCTGTAGAAGGTGCCCGGATTGCCGTCCCGTGGCGGATCGCCCTTTTCGCGCCCGCGTCCCCCGGAGAAAAAGAGCATGTTCTTGCCTTCCTCGTCCTGAAATCCGGGTGTGCTTTCTCCCAGGACGAAACGCGGTCGTTCCGCGCCGTGGCCGATCAGGCGCACCCCCGGCCAGACGTAAACGGTCCTGCCCAGGCGATAAGTGCCCCGGGGGATGAACAAGACACCGAACCGGCCATCCGCCGCGACCTGATCGATTGCCTCCTGCAGTGCCGGGGCATCATCGGCCATCCCGTCCCCTGTGACGGGAAATCGGTCCGGGGTCAGATAAACCGCCCGAGGGTCCTCCAACCTTCCCGGATGGGCAGACGGAGGGTCGGCTGCTGCGATCGCATGGAAGGACAGAGACGTGCAAACCAATCCGATCCAGCACGCTTTCCAATGATGCTTGGGACTCATGAGAAATCGCCTGCTGCTTCTTCAGGCAGGCTCCAAGCCTGTGAACCATCCGATCCAGAGCGGTCAGAGGCTTGGACGTGCGGGTTCAGTCCTGGCATAGACCCGGACGTAGTCCACCCGCATCTGTTGGGGGAAAACGGTCGATGCATCGGGCTTCCCGGGCCATCTGCCGCCCACGGCCACATTCAGCAGGATGAAATGAGGATGGTCGAACACCCAGTCGGACTCTCCCAGGCTTTCGGGTGTGGCGGTGAAATAGTGAACATCATCGAAGTACCACCGGATGACGTTCGTTTCCCATTCCACGGCATACACGTGGAACGCGTCTGCCAGATCCGCGGCCGCCTGGTGGGGGCCGCCCACGCCGTTGCCGCCGGAGTAGCCCGGGCCGTGAATGGTGCCGTGCACGGTCCTGGGTGCCTTGCCCACGTTTTCCATGATGTCGATCTCCCCGCAACGCGGCCAGCCGACGCTGGTGATGTTGGTTCCGAGCATCCAGAAGGCGGGCCAGAGACCCTGGCCGCGGGGAACCTGGATGCGCGCCTCGATCCGGCCGTAGGTCCAGTCCCATTTGTGTTTGGTGAGCAATCGCGCCGAGGTGTAGTCCCGCCCGTCCCAGGGTTCCTCGATCGCCTCAATGACCAGGTGGCCGCCTTCGATGCGGGCGTTGTTGGTTCGGCTGGTGTAATACTGCAACTCCCCATTGCCCCAGCCTCCTCCACCCACATCGTAGCCCCAACGGGCTGGATCCGGTGCGCTGCCGTCGGCCTGGTTGAACTCATCGGCCCAGACAAGCTCCCACCCGGAAGCCGGCTGGGCCCGGGCCGGATTCACGATGCAGAAGCCGGCAAGCATCAATGGCAGGCAGTGGCGGATTCGCGAGGGGCGGTGTCCGGCGATTTGTCCCGAGGTGGTGATCATGAGGTTCTGGTCCATCAGCATTTCCCGCTGCGAATTCGTCAAGGTGTTCTAACCATATAGAACCGGCTGGGGGCGGTTGCGGGATAGGAAACCGTCTTCGTTGTTCCATCGCCGGAGATCGTGACGATGGGGGTCCAGTTTGGATCCGTGAGGTTGACCTTGTAGGCCACATCGTAGCTGGCCCCGTTTTGCGTGGGGAAACTGATCTGGATGTTGTTGCCCACCTGGGTTGCGGTCAGGGTGACTGGAAGCGGGGGCGCCCCCACCAGGTTGGCTTCGATATCATCAAGGTACATCGAGGTGGCTGAACCGGGGGGATTCACATTGAGCAGGAAGAAGAGCACCTGCGTCGTGCCGGCTGGGGCCTTGCCCTTCGCCTGGGTGAAGACCCATTGGCTGGCCGGGCTGGCTCCGTTCAGGAACGGCGTCGATTCTATCCCCGGGAACGAGGTGTTGATGTTGCCAATTTCGGCGGAAGCCGGCACAAGGTCATTGCCGCCGCTGTCTTTGAACACGACTTTGAGCAGGCCGAACGAACCATCCGTGATGGTGGAGGGGGTCCGCATGTAGCCTTGAAAATTGAACACCTGTCCCGGGGACGCTGCAAACGACTGCAGCGCCTGCGGAGCCGCCCAACCGGCCGCCCCGGCATTATCGAGAAGCAACGAGCTCGAGCCGCTCCTGGCGTAGGCGGTGGAGTCGACCACCGTTCCGCCCGAAGCGTTCACCGTCCAGCCGGTCGTGCCGGTTTCAAATCCCGGATTCGCCAGTAGATTCGTGCTGAACACCGGGGGCGCACCCTTGGTGTAAACCCGCACATAATCCACCTCCATTCGTTGAGGAAAGACCGTTGATCCATCGGGGGGGCCGGGCCAGTTGCCCCCCACCGCCACGTTCAGCAGCATGTGAAACCGCTGGTTGAAGGGAGCCGGATAGGGGGCGGCGGTGGAATACCAGTTCGTTTCCGTCCAGTAATGAAGACCGTCCACATACCATCGGAACGCGTTGGTTTCCCACTCGATGGCAAAGGTGTGGAACGTGGAGGCAAAATTCCCCGAGGGCATGATGTCGATTTCGCCACTCGCCGCCCAGCCTCCATAAACCCAGTCGGTGGGGAGCATCCAGATGGCCGGCCATAATCCCCGACCCGTTGGCGTGCGAGCGCGGATTTCAAAGCGACCGTACTTCCAATCCCCCTTGTTCAGCGTGCGCAGGCGGGCGGAGGTGTAATCACGGGTGCCGTCGGGCCCGGTATAACTCTCCTTCAGCGCCTGGATCACCAGTTTCCCGTTCTCGATGAAGGAGTTGGTGGCGCGGGCGGTATAATATTGAAGTTCATTATTGCCGCCCCCCTGACCGTTGACTTCATGGGACCACTTGGACAAATCAATGTTCGGCCCATCAAATTCATCCGACCACACCAATGTCCATCCCGGGAGCGATTGCGCTTCCGCACGGTTGACGTAGGACGCGACGCCGACGATCAGCAGCAGGCAGAAGACTGGCAGGCGACCCCTGAATGCAAGGACAACAGACATGGTGATGGAACGAAAACTCATGACCTAAATTATTCTGCGTTATTTATTTGCCCCATGTTTCCACACTGCGCACGAAGGCAGGTGGATTGATTTGTGATAACATTTATCACATGGAAGCTGGGCTGTCAAAGAAAGCCCGGGACTGTCCTTCGTGCATCCGTTGCTGGTTTCAGGCCCCGGCCCCGCGCCCAGGGCCCAGGTCGAAGATTGGCAGCTCACCGGAGAGTTTGAACGGCATACAGTCGTCCCGGCTTGACCGTGGTGTCGTAGGAGACCGTTTTGATCTCCCCATCCCCGCTGACCGTTTCGACGAAGGTCCATTTGGGATCGGTGATGGTGTCCTTGCACACGATGTTGTAGCAGGCTCCGTTCACGGTGGGGAAACTGATCTGGATGTTGGTTCCGACGAGCGTCGCGTTCAACGCGACCGGCAGGCGCAACGCCAGGGAGGACCCCCCGAGGACGGTGTAGCCGTTGTCGAAGATGCGGATGTAGTCGATCACATACTCCGCCGGGAACGGGGCCGTGATCCCTGCGGCGGTGGTGATCCCGGTGTAATAGCCGCCGACTGCCAGGTTGAGGATGAAGAAGTGAGGCAGATGAAACTCCTCCCGGTTGTCGGCCGGGTTCGCGATGTTGAAGGCAAAGATCGGAGTGTTGTCCAGGTAGAACTTGATCCAGGCCGGTGTCCATTCCATCCGGTTGGTGTGGAACGAGCCGTTGAGATCTAGCGGGGCGGTCAAGGATGCGGAAGAAACCATGTACCCGTTATTGTACCAATGGGTGGCGGATCCCACCCGGCGGTTGACCACACCGGCGGCAATGGCGCTGCTATGCCCCATTTCCATGATGTCGATTTCGCCGCAATTCGGCCATGGTGTCGGATTGTTCCAGTTGTTGCCCAAGGTCCAGAAGGCCGGCCATAGGCCCTTGTTGAGATCGGGAACCTTGATCCGCGCCTCAATCGTCCCGTACTGGAACGTGAGCTTGTTCTGTGTTTTGATCCGGGCAGAGGTAAAGGTGTTTCCATTCCTCAGCGCCGTGATGATGAGGTTGCCTCCTTCGACCCTCACGTTGGCTGGGTTGCTGGTATAACTTTGGAGTTCACTGTTGCCCCAACCGCAAAGGTTGGGACAGCCATTTCCCAGTTCATAGGACCACACGGAACTGTCAGGGGCCGAGCCGGAGTTGAATTCCTCACACCAAATGAGGTTCTGGGCTTGGACGGAACCGGAGGGCAAGAGGGTGCCGCCCATCAGGAACAGACAGGTTGCCCGGGCTAGAAACTGAAATCGGTGGTTCATGAACTCGTCCACTGGCGGGGCGGCGGTGACCCGGGCTGTTGTGCGTTATTCAGCATTGTGGTCCGGCATGAGATCCGGATAGAGGTCCTGCATCACCAGTTTGGGGGTGCGTTCCTCGGTGAACAGGCCCCAGTGCTTTTCCGCGCCCAGCGGGTTGCCGGGCTCGCCCTTCCAGCTTTCATCAAAGGCCTCGAAGAAGAAGGTGGTGATGTTCATCCGGCCGGCCCAGTCGAAGAGGTCATGGTAATACTGCTTCTGTTTTGCCTCACTCGCGCGCGGACCGAACTCGCTGGCGACGGTTGCCCATCCGGCCTCAGTGATGACCAGCTGGCTGTCGGGCAACGCGTCCCGTACCGCCTGCATGTTCGCGGTTCCAAAGGCCATGGCCTCGTCGATGTCCTTGCCCTCCCAGATCGGGTAGATGTGGACGGAGACAAAATCCACCTCCTTGGCCAGGTCGGCGCCATGCTTTGCCCACCAATCGTGGTTGTCCGCGACGGTGACCGGCTGGGCAATGGCCTGCTTCACCTTGCGGACATACTGGATGACGGATTCCACCGGCACCATGTGGTCGTTCCAGCTGACCAACGCCTCATTGCCCACCGCCACGGCGACGACGATGTCGGGGTATTCGTTCGCCAGCCGGATGGCGCGATCCAGTTCCGCTGCGTTCTTGCCCAGGTTGGCTTGCAGGACCTCCTCCGGATAAGGCTGGGGATGCCACGGGCAGTCCGGGTTGTTGACCTCGGCATCCAGCCAGGCGCCGAGGACGACCTTGATATCCAGGTCATGGGCCTTGATCAATCTCAGGACCGCCTCGGAGTTCACCTGGGAGTCATAGAGCCGGATCAACTTGAAGTTGCCGTTTCGATTCAGGATCCTGAGATCCTCCAGAACCTCCTCGTCCGTCGGATTAACCGCGCCGTCGCCCCGGTCGGGATGCTGCCCCTGCCGGAACCCGGAATAACAGACGGCCTTGGTGATTCCGCAAAGGAGGTCGCCGGGCTCCTGTTGAATCGGCGTCGTGCGGGAACCGGTCTCCGGGGCGGCGGGTGCGGGACCGGGGCGGTCGCAGGCTGTGAGCAGCGAGAGTGCGGCGGCGCACAACGCCGGGCCGGCAAGTCTTTGAAGGAGCGTTTTGTGATGGGGGACTGGTTTCATGGGAGGATTCAATTTCTGGCGGTATGGTTTCAACGGGTTCGGTGCAAGAGCTGGGAGGCGAGGCAGACCTCGATGCGTGCGATCTCGCCGGTGCGCTCGAAGAGCTGGCGACTTGTGATGGGGTCAAGGCGCAGTGCTTCCCTGTGCCGTTTCTCCCCGTTCGTGTGGACAATGGTGAGGGAACTCATCGGTGCCTGGCGGTAAAGGATGGGCACCTGGCAGTAGGTGAACGCCAGTTCACCGCGCCTGAGCGGCAGCCGCCGCAAGCTTCCCGAGACATCGTGGTAAACAAACGCGGTGGGCTCGGTCACGAATTCATCCCGGCGCAGCAGTGCGGGCTGGAACCAAACCTCGCCGCCCTTGACCATGACACCCAGCTCGCCGAAGCGGCTGAGGACGTCCTCCTTCACCTGCCCGGTGAGTCCGGGCTGGCGTGCTCCCCCCTGACCCGGTGTGTGCGAATAGGGATCCATGGGGAAGGCGCCGTAGACCTCCGGCGACTTGGAATCCCCGATCCCGGCGCGAATATCGTAATAGGAGTCCGCCAACTGCTGCAGCACCCGCCTGGAGGCGCCGGTCTCCAGCGCCCGGAAGTAAACCTCCTGCACGGCCAGCAGGAGTTTGGAAACCATGTGCCAGTAGATGCACCCGAGACCTTCGTAACCATAGAAGGTGCCGGATCGGCCGGTGAAGGACTCGTGGTCGAACAGGTGTTCGAAGATATCGAGCACCAGCGCTGCCTCGCGCTTGACGAGCCGGCCGTGGCGCGTGGCGGCGAGCCGGTCGAGGATGCCGCGAATGTCGCGCGCGTTCCGGGCGGTCGGATTGAAATGCACGCGGCCGGCGACATCGCGTTCGACCAGTTGCCGGTTGCCTTCGGCCAGGAGCGTCCGCAGCAGGGTTGAGCGGCGCAGTTGCCCGGCCGGGATGTTGTTCTTCTCGACGAAACGCGCGAGCTGGCGGTCCGGATAAAGCAGGTAGCTGTGTTGATCGGCGCGATACATCGCGCTGTGTTTCAGTGCGGCCAGCAGGTTCAGCGATTCGCCGGCGTCCAGGTGGCCGGAGCTCAGCGCCGCGACCTGTCCTTCAAGCATTTCGTAAAGCCGGCGGATGGGAAGCGCCTTTGGATTCTCGAACCGGACCAGGTTGTAGGAATGATAAAGCCCGTCGGACCGCCTGTTGGTGCGGATTGAATGCCGGGTCCAATCCAGTGCGGAGGCGAGGAAGTCCAGCAGTCGGCGCCCGCCGACCCGTGCTTTCCGCCCCGAGAGCCCCTGGTTGTAGAGACGCTGGCGGTACTGGCTGCCCGCCCGGCCGAGGTCATCCAGCACCCGTTTACGCTGGGCGTCCGTGATCCTGCCCGACAGCAGGGGGCGATGCCGTTGGAGTGCTTGCGCGACGGCCTTGAGGAAGGAGGCGACCTCGGACGACACCTCGAAGGATTGGCCGGCAGCGTCGCGGAACAACGCCTGGCAGAAGGTCAGGTAACGGCGGAGGTAATAGAGCGTGACCATGGACGTGCCGTTGCCGACCAGCGCGTTGTTGGCATCGTTCCATTCCGGTCGTTGGGTGTTCAGCCAGATGCCCGCGCCCGGGATGAAGTTGGACAGCTTGGCCAGAAGGGGAACGAGGAGTTTCTCCGCCAGGTTCACCAGCCGCACGCGGCCGGCCTGGTCCCAGAGGAGCTTGCCATCCGCGCCCCGTGCGGTGACGCGCTGGCGGACGAGGTGCTCCAGGCGTTCGTCAAAGACGACGGTGTCCTTGGGATCCGCGAGCAGGTCCGGGTAGGGTTTGATCCGATAAGGGACGTTGGCGTAGGCGAAGATCTCCCGCGCGAGCAGGCTGCGCAATGCGGCCGGATCATGCCGATCGAGATGTTCGAGGAGTTTCAGCAGGTAGATGATCTGGTGGTCTCCCCAGTAGCCGATGTAGGACCAGGGATCGTGCGGATCCACCACCTCCCAGTCGATGCCGTTTCGGGTGATCCGATAGGGATTGTAGCCGTCCGCGGTGGAGGCGTTGAGGAACCGGCAGATCATTCCGGACGTGTAGTCCGGGAAGGAGAGCGCGAGCGCCTCCCAATTCTGGAAGATATCCCGCCAGTTGCCCTCATAATTCAACCGTCGGGTTCCATCCGCGTTGCGCGTGGAGATGGAAAACCGGTTCCACGGTCGGCTGGGATCCCCGTGCCGCCGGCTGAAGGTGAGGGGCAGGTATTCGCGGCAAATGCGCTCGAGTTGCGGATGGCCCGTCTGGCCCGCGGCGGCCACGAGTTTCCCATACGTGACACCGTCGGGCAGACGCCGGAAGAAGACACCTTGTTGGCTTGCCAGGTCGCGATCCGCATTCTGAACGAAGGCCCGCAGGTCCTGCGGGTCCAGGTGGTAGCCGTTGCTGAACACGCCGCCGCGCATGATGTTGAACAGCGCGTTGCTGTAGTGCCGGGCGCAACCCAGCGGCCGTGCGGTCTGCTGGAGGCCGTCCGCGCCCGCCACGATCCGCTGCAATTCCGTGGTGCCACGCCGGACGTCCTCCAGCACCAGACGGCGCAGCCGGGCCGGTTTGCGGAGCAGCTGATCCAGCCGGGCGACGTCCGAGGGACCTTGTCCCACATCCGCCACCAAAAGCCAGTCCGCCGACTGTCCCCGGCGCAACCGGACCTCCGCCTTCAGAAAATAGGCGCCGCGTTCCGCCCGAACGTCCGACTCCGGGCTCAGCGTCTGGCCGGTGCGAAAGCGATCCAGTTGCAATGACGACAGCAGGGTGCATTGGGGTTTGAGCCCGACGGACCAGGCGACGGTGGTTCGGAGGGCTTCCGCCGGCTCGGGACGATCCACTGGCACCGCGCTCAGCTGGAACAACCCGAGCCTTGCGGGCGTGAGGAGCTCGCTCTTCTTGTAAGCGTCCAGCAGGGTGCTGTATTCCAGGTTGAACGAGCTGCCCACGCCGCAGGGCATCAGGTTCTGCACGCCGTCCAGCAGCTGCACCCGCACGGACGTTGCGGCGGAGCTGGCGAGCCAGGCGCGGCGGACGAAACCGAATTGCTGGCTGGTGAACCATCCGTAACGGAAGGTGAGCCCGAGGTCCTCGTTGATCTCCTCGAAGACCAGCTGGTTGCCCCAGAAGTTCTTGTAGAGATTCCGGCGGATGCGATACAGCCCGTCCCCGCGTTGCGAGAACGGCTCCCAGAGCTTCGTCTGCTTTCCCTGACGGACGCGCAACAACGTCTTGCTGCCGGTGACCTCCGCCATGTCGCGGATCTTGTCATCCGTGTAATAGGGAAACAGGGCGTTGTCTGCGTCGCGGCGGCCGGCGGTCAGCCCGCCGTTGCTGGAGATAAACAACCAGTGATCCGCGTCGCTGACCACCGTCATGAAGAACGGCCGCATGCGGTCGTAGTTGGCGATCTGATAATACGGTTCGCCTTCAAGGGTGACCTGCCGGCCGTGCACCGGATCGTGGCGGCTGCGCAGCGGGCTCCGGCCCAGATATGTTTTCTTTTCCATGTCGATTTGGACTCATTGGGACGGCGCGGGGCCGCCGGATTTCAGCCCTCCGGCAGCCAGGGGCCACCCGGGGTGCGCCAGTGCGGTTTGGTTGCGACGCGCCTTGAGCCGGCGCGTCGCTCCGTTGGCCATTGGTACGTCGTCGGGGACCTGCGGCTCAGGCCGGGGCGTTCTCCGTCTCCACCTGCTTCCTCCGCGCATCCAGCTCCCGCTTCATTCGGTCAATCATATCCGAATCAATCGTGTAGAAGAACATGAAGGCCGCGCAGGACATGTAGAGCACGCCGGGAATGATGGAGACGAGCAGCTTGATGCCCAGGAGGGCGGTTTCCGTCTGGGTCACGTTCGGCACATAACTGAACACCATCAACAACCAGCCGGCCACGGCGGCGCCGATCCCCCAGCCGGCCTTTTGGGCGAAGACGGCGGCGGAGAAGTAAAGGCCCGTTGCACGCCGGCCGCTCTTCCATTCGGAGTAATCCGAGGAATCGGCGATCATGGTCCACAGGAGAGGCACCGCCGGCGCGTAGGCCATTTTGGCCAGGATGTTCAGCGTGTAGATGGTGATGATGTCCTTCTGGCCGGGCAGATACAGCGCGATGAAGAACGCTCCGGAGATCAGTGAACTGGCGATGAAGACGTTGCGGTTCCCGAACCGTTTGGCCAGGGGCTTGGAGAAGGGCAGGGCGACGATCAGCGCCACGGTTCCGACGACGTTGAAGAGCTGAACGCTTTCCTCGTTGCCGACGTAATATTTGAAGTAATAGGCGATGGCCGCATTTTGCATGGCGAACATCACGAAGGAGATGATTCCAACGCACGCCAGGATGATCCAGGGCCGGTTTTTGAACAGGTTCTTGATGTCCTCCCTCAGGGAGCTGGGCAGGCTGGTGGACGGCTGCACCCGTTCCTTGGTGGTCATGAAGGTGATGAAGAAAAAGACGACGCTCAAAATGCCAAACAGAATCACGGTGTACTGGAATCCCATCGCCTTGTCACCGCCGCCAAAGAACTTGGCCAGCGTCAGCGCCAGGCCGGTGACCACGAACTGGCCCGCAAACGCGCAGATGAAGCGGTAGGTGTTCAGGCCCGCCCGTTCATAACTGTCCGAACTCATCACCGCGGCAAGCGACGAGTAGGGCAGGTTGATCGCCGCGTAGGCGGTCATCAACAGCACGTAGGTCGCCCCGGCGTAGATGATCTTTCCGGTCTCCCCCAGGTCGGGCGTGGTGAAGGTCAGAATGGCGAGAATGGCGTAGGGGATGGCGCCGAAGAGAATGTAGGGCCGGAATTTCCCCCAACGGGTCCGGGTGCGGTCCGAGATGACACCGATGACCGGGTCGATGGCCATGTCCCAGAGACGGGCGATCAGCATGATGGTGCCGGCGGCGGCGGCGGGAATCCGGTAGACGTCCGTGTAGAAGAACAGCAGCCAGAACCCCACCATGTCCCAGACGAAATGGGATGCCGTGTCGCCCAGGCCGTAGCCCAGTTTCTCCTTGAACCCGAGCCGATCGGATCGGCTCGCCTGCTTCGAGGAGTTGGCCCCCGCCATGGAGGCGTCGGCGGGCAGGGCGTAGTCAGCTGAATCCATGGCCATGCTCGGGTTTAAGGTTGCGCGGGTTGGGCGGAGGCCCGCTGGAGTTTGGACGCCTCCTCCACCTGGAAGGGGATGTTGGCGTGAGCCGCGTGGTCCTGTCCATCGTAGACATAGGCAAAGAGCCGGTAAGCTCCGGGCTTGACCGGTGCCTTCAGGGAGATCCCGGCCTGCGAAGGATCGGTGATCAGCCCGGGCACCTGCGGCGGTCTGTGCTCGGCATCGCCTCCGACATTGGTCGAGGTGCTCTCCTCGAGGACCTCCCAATGAAAGGTCAGCGAATCCTCGTCGGGATCACTCGCCGCCACTTTGGCCGCGTAGGTTTGTCCGGGGGTCAGGCGGATGTTCTGGGGTGCGGTTTTTCCGTCCAGCCAGATGCCCTCCAGCCTGGGGCATTGGTTGGTGGGCCAGCTGCCGGTCCAGGCGTGGTGCATGACGTCCACCGGGGCGGTTTCCTCGCCGGAATCCAGGAACATGCCGTACCATGTGGGG
>JALOTU010000055.1 GCA_025457725.1 Verrucomicrobiota bacterium | reverse complement strand
GAGCTCTGCGACAGGCATTCCAGCTGGATGATATCCACCAGGCTCTTGCTCTGCACACCCCGAAATCCGCTTTGCTCCTCCCGCCCGAGCAGGGATTCCATGCACTCAAGGAACATGCGGGTCTCCTGTTGCGTCGCCGGCTTCTGCCAGTACATGTCCACACCCAACGCATATGCTCGCGAACGGAACTGTTCATCGTGTAGCGAGGTCAGAACCACCGTGCGGAGCTTGGGAAACTTGCGGCGCACAATGGAGAGCACCTGCAAGCCGTCCATCTTCGGCATCTTGAGGTCGCAGAGGAACAATCGAACAGGCTCGCTGTCCAGAATGGCAAGAGCACGGGAACCGGTCGTGGTGGTGCGCACGTCGGGTTTGCTGGGGAGTGTGCCAAGGAGATCTTCGTACAACTCCAGGAATTCCTGGTCGTCGTCCAGCAACAGGATTTGCGCTTTCTTCTCCCTGCCTTTTCTGTCTCCAGCCATCTTCGCGTTCTCCACGTGTTAGGTCTCGTTGTGGTTCAGAGCCGGTTCGTTCGCCCCGGTCTCAGTCCAGCCTAGCAATCCCTATTCCGAAAGAATCCTGACTGTTGAGTTTGTTCCCGCACCAACGGAGACGCTTCTTGCTGATCAAACCCAACGCCAATCTGAAAACCGTTGGTGGACATCCAGTCCATCGATGGGACAGGCGAAGGCGGGCGTCCTGTGCAAATGCAGGCCCTGCTCCTGCTTAAGAGGTTGGCGGGCGCATCACGATGGCGCACGCAAGGAGCTGGTGGCACGCCTTCTGCAGATTGGGCCGCAGCAAATCGCCGCGGATATGCCCCCACCAACGCATGCTGGCCAGGTTGGATTGAGTTGAATCCACGGCCTTGGGATCGAGCCGGGTGGAGCGGCAGCATGGCGGGGATCCGTGCCAGAGGTCATTGGAAAGAAAGATTCAAACGAGTGAAGACAAATCTGTTCAGCCGGTTTCGTAATCTATTCCGCAGGTCGGCGGATACCTACGAAGATTCATACGACGAAGGATACGAGGATTTCTCCGAAGTCATCGTCGAAGAATCCTTCGAGGGGGACGGCGGATGTCCCAGTGATGCCGGCGGGCAGGCGCCGGTGGGCGATGTGCTTCGCATGCCCGCGGGCGCAGCGGCCCCTGAGCGCGAGTCGCGGACCGGCGGCGTGCATGTGCCGCTGGCCCCCATCGTGGCCGGGCTCCCAATCGACTTGCAGAGCCGGCTGCTGCATGACGTCGGTGATCTCTCGGTGTTCCTTTCCCTGGAACAAGTCCTCCCTCAATTGTCGAAGGGGCAGGTGTCACTGCCCTTCGGAGAGCTGAGGCGTGTGGCCCCGAAGGTCTTCGCCGGGAATCAGGATCAGGATCAGGTTCTGGTCAACGTGCCTCTTTCCGCCATTCTGCCCCACATCAACCCGAGCATGCTCGCCCGCAGGCACGGGCCGCTGCAAATGGAGATTCCTGAAGATATCGTGAGTCCATTTGCGGACCGGGGAGCGGGGCTTTCCATCATTTCACCAAGAACGGCCAACAGCGCTCCTGCGGCGCCTGCCATCACCCAACAGTCGCCGCCCCCGGCGGAACCCCCGACCGCGGCCCCCGTATCCCCATCGATTGCGAAGCCGATCCCGCAGCCACTATCCAGGCCCCTGGCGCGTCCCACCCCGGCATCGTCCGCCCCCTCCGCACCTGTGGCACGAAGCTCGTCACCCCTGCCAAAGCCGACAATCAATCCTCCTCACCGGCCCTCGATCCAGCCCGGCTTGCCCAACAAGCCGGTCTCCTCAATTGGATCCGAACCGGCGAAGACTGGACCGGCCACCCAACTCCCATCCGCCACGCCGTCGTTCACCAGCAAAGGGACATCAATTATTGGAAAGCCCTCGCTGGCGAAGGCGACACCGCCGGCTCCGAACCTGCCGCCGCCGAGCGTCCCCACTGCGACCGCGGAATCGCGTCCGCCGCTGCAACTGGCCCTCAACGCCGTGGCGGATGGTTGGCCTGACGGCTTGAAGCAGGAGATCATTCAGCTCAATCTTGTGCAGGCCCGATTGTCAATCCCCTACGGAATCGTCGAGGGTGGACTCAAGCGGGGCAGGCTGTCGTTTACGTGGAAACAGATCAAGGCCTGGTTGACTCCTCCCGCGGCGCCGGGCGCCTCCGTGCATGACCTTGCAGAAGTTGAATTCCCGCTCCGTGTGGTTGCGCCCCTCTTCATTGCGCAACAGAAGGATAAGGGGCGTGAAACCACCAAGGTGGCGGTGGACAAGGATATTCCCAACCTTTTCTCAGGCCTGCCTCAGCCGGATACAGCGGGTGTGGCAGTGGATCATTCGGTGAGCCGACCGCTGGACACCAATTATTACATATGGGACGACCGTGATGATATGGTCGCAGCCGAGGCCCGGGCGGATGCAGCGTCACGGGCGGCGACGGCGGGAACGGAGTTTGTGACCCGGTACGCCACGCCCAACGAAGTGGTCTCGCGTGCTGCATCGCTGGACGGGGTGGTTGGAGCGGTGATCGCGTTGCCGGACGGCCTGATGGTGGCCAACCAATTGCCGCCCGGCCTCAATGGCGATACGCTGGCGGCCTTTCTGCCTCACCTGTTCAGCAAAGTGACCCAGTGCACCCAAGAGCTGCGTATGGGCGAGTTGAACAACCTGAATTTCACCGTGGGAAATGTTCCGTGGAAGATCTTCCGCGTCAACGCACTGTATTTTGCGGCCTTTGGAGCAAAGGGAGAACCCCTCCCCACGGCCAAGCTGGCCGCACTCGCGGGCGAACTGGATCACAAGGCAAAGGCGTAATCTATGGCAATCATCAATCAGTCAACAAAAGAGCTGCAGGTCAAAATCGTGTATTATGGTCCCGCCATGGGCGGCAAAACCACCAACCTGGTCCAGGTGCATGAGCACGTGCAGACCGGGCAGGGCAACAAGGGCAAGCTCGTTTCGCTGGCCACCAGCTCGGATCGAACCCTGTTCTTTGACTTCCTGCCGATCGAAGCAATGTCCATCAAGGGCTTCAAGACCAAGTTCCAGCTCTACACGGTGCCCGGCCAGGTGATCTACAACACCACGCGGCAACTCGTGCTGCGCGGCGTGGATGGCATCGTGTTCGTCGCCGATTCGCAATACGAGAAGATGACGGAGAATGTGGAGAGCCTGCAGAACCTGGAGGACAACCTGCGCACTCTGAAACTCAACTTGTCCGACATTCCCTATGTGCTGCAGTACAACAAGCGGGATCTGCCAAACGTGGCTCCGGTTGAGTACATGGAGTATCTGCTGAACAACCGGGACGTACAGGTGCCATCCTTCACGGGCTGCGCCAACAAATGTGAGGGCGTGTTCGAAACATTGAACATGATCACCCGCATGCTGTTGCACAAGTTCGTGAATCAATCGAAACCGCAGTACGCATGACATGTTTACCCTCCCTCAATTGCTGGAGGAAGATATCCAGCGGATCGACGCGATCCTGCGCGAGATGCTGAAGAAGAGTGACGCCTCCCTGGCGCTTTTGATCGACCAGGGCGGCTTCCTCATCGCATCCCAGGGCAACGCCGGCAGCTTCGATCTCACGAGCATCGCCGCGTTGTCCTCCGGTGCCTTCATGGCCACACAAACCATCGCCGGTCTCGTGGAAGAGACCAGTTTCAGTTCCGTTTACCAACAGGGTGAAACGCACAGCATCTTCATCACGGCCGTGGACCAGCAATGTCAACTGGTCGTCATCTTCCAGTCCAGCGTGGGCGTGGGCGTGGTCAAGTATTACGCCTCCGCCATCGCGGAGCAGATTGCGGCGCAGATGAAGATTGCCGCCGAACGCAATCCCGAGGGAGGCGTTGATCTCTCGATACTCAATCTCGCCGATCCTTCCGCGATCTTTCGCCGCCAAAGCTGAACGGCGTCCGCACTTCAAGACCCACCGAAGGCAGCGCAGGTGATTCCGCCGGCTGTTTGTTGTGCACACCTTCGCACCCCGGCGGCCGGGTCGGCCTACGGGAGGCCAAACCGTGGATCGTCCCGGCACGGTCAGGGCAACCCCCAGGGCGCGTCCGGGCTTGCCCAACGCTCAAGGCGGCTTTGACATCCGCTCAATCCCCAGCATCATATGTTGCAGCCGGGTGGAGTGCTCAACGGCCCGGCCTCATGTGGCATGGCGGTCCAATACAAAGACTATTACGAATCCCTGGGTGTCTCGCGAACGGCCAATGAGGCCGAGATCAAAAAGGCCTTCCGGAATCTGGCTCGCAAGTATCATCCGGATGTCGCCAAGGACAAGAAACTGGCCGAGGCCAAGTTCAAGGAGATTAACGAGGCGTACGAGGTGTTGAGCGATCCCGAGAAGCGCCGCAAGTACGACCAGTTGGGCGCCAGTTGGAAGTCGGGTTCGGAGTTCCGTCCACCACCGGGTTGGGAAGGGTTTGGTTCCGGGGGCGCATTTCGTGGAGCGGGCCGGGAGGGGGGGCAGGAATTCCATTTCGGGGGCACGGGCTTCAGCGACTTCTTCGAACAGTTGTTCGGGTCCAGGGGGCGGACTGCACGCGGCGGATTTGGGTTCGACGATGTGTTCGGGGGGGCGGACCGGGCGCAGCGTGGACGCGATGTGGAAGGCGACATTCTCGTGACCTTGGACGAAGTTCTTCACGGTTCAGTCCGATCCGTCACGGTCCGGCAGGCCGATCGTTCGGAGACCCATCAGGTGAAGATTCCGGCAGGTATTGGAGAAGGCCAGCGCCTGCGCATTTCCGGGCGTGGGGAACACGGGCCCGGGGGCTCCGGGGATTTGTTTCTTCGCGTTCGACTGGCCCGGCATCCGGATTTTGAGGTGCGCGGACACGATTTGATGTGCGAGGTGGCCATGGCCCCGTGGGAGGCTGTCTTGGGGGCGAATATCAGTGTCCCCTCGTTGACGGGCACCGTGAATATCAAGATCCCGGCTGGAACCCAGAATGGCCAGAAGCTTCGTGTGCGCGGCCGCGGCCTGCCCACGCGCGACGGCGGGCACGGCGATTTGATTGTGGCTGCGCAGGTGGAGGTTCCCCAATCTGTAACTCCTGCCGAACGCAGGCTTTGGGAGGAACTGGCGCGCAACTCTGCCTTCAAGCCGCGTCCGTGATGGCAGAACCTGCGCGGCAGGTTGCCCTGTCTCAAGCCAGGTCGCTGCGCGGCCCCTGTTCCAGCAGCCCCGGGGCGACTTCATTCATGAATTCGAGGCAACGCTCCAGCACGTCCCCTCCGGATTCCGAGGAGAGGGCAAATTCGGCCAGCATCCGTGCCTTCTCCAGACTGACGCGACGGATGAGGTACTTGATTTGGGGAACGACCGGAAGAGCGGCGCTCAACTCGTCAACTCCCAAGCCCAGCAACAAGGGCACCAGCACAGTGTCTCCGGCCATTTCCCCGCAGACCCCCACCCAGATCCCATGCTTGTGCGCCGCGTCGATGGTTGTCTTGATCAGGCGAAGGATTCCCGGATGGGTGGGTTCATAGAGGTGGGCAATCTTCTCGTTGGTTCGGTCCACCGCCAGGGAGTATTGGATGAGGTCGTTGGTTCCAATGCTCAGAAACTTGAGCCGGCGGGCAAGGCTTTCCGCGATCATGGCTGCCGACGGGGTCTCAATCATGGCCCCGACGTCCAAGTGTTCATTGAACGCGCGGCCCTCGCCGCGCAACTGGTTCTTGCACTCCTCCACCAACTCGCTGGCCTGCTGCAGTTCGGCCAGGCCGGAGATCATCGGGTACATCATCTTGACGTTGCCGTGCGCGCTGGCACGGAGAATCGCGCGGAGCTGGGCACGAAACACGTCCTTCTCATGCAGGCAGAGACGGATGGCGCGCCAGCCCAGGAAGGGGTTCATTTCCGTGGGGGCGTGCATGTGGGACCGGAACTTGTCGCCGCCCAGATCGAGGGTGCGGATGATCACCGGGGCGGGGTTCAGCGCCTCGGTCACCCGGCGGTAGGATTCGTATTGCTCCTCCTCAGTGGGGAAGGTGTCGCGATCGATGAAGAGGTACTCGGTGCGGAACAGCCCCACGCCCTCCGCGCCGTTTTGCCTGACCGAGTCAATGTCGCCGGGTTCCTCGATGTTTCCGGAAACCACGATCCGATGGCCGTCCGCGGTCTCGGCAGGCTGATCAATGGCCTTGCGAATCTGGATCAGGATCGATTCACGTTTTGCCTCCAGTTGGCCGTAACGATAGAGCGTCTCCTGGCCAGGGTGGAGGATGACCAACCCGGAATAGCCGTCCAGCAGCGCGTCACTGCCGCTTTCCACCATCTCGGTGATGGCTTCCAAACCGACGACTGCCGGGATTTGCAATGACCGGGCAAGGATGGCGGTGTGCGAGGTCCGGCTGCCGACGTCCGTGGCAAAGCCCAGGACAAGCGCGCGATCCAGATGCGCGGTTTGTGAAGGTGCCAGGTCATGCGCCACGACAATGCAGGGTTCCCGCAAATGCCGGAGCTCTTCGCTTTCCGTATGCCCCAACAGATTGTTCAGGACCCGGCTGGAAACGTCTTGGATGTCCGCAACACGTTCGCGCAGGTAGGAATCCTCGAACTTGGAGAGCGTGACGGCGTACCGCTCCACCACACTGTGGTAAGCGTATTCAGCGTTCACCCGCTCGGTTTCGATCTGGCGTGTGACCTCGTCCATGATCACGGGGTCTTCCAGCACGAGCAGGTGGGCGTCGAAAATGGCGGCGTGCTCGGCCCGCATGGCCTCGGTCAGCCGGTTTTGGACCTCCTGAATCTGCTGGCGGGTCTCCAGCAGGGCCACCTCGAGTCGTCGGATTTCACCGGCCGCTTCTCCCTCCGAAATCTCCTTCCGCTTGATCGAGAGCAGGCGCCGACCGATGAGGTGAATCTTTGCGTGGACAACCCCGGCGGAGACGGCTATGCCATGGAAGACCCTCTCCTGATTTCCGCTCGCGGCTGACATTGTGGCTACTAATATGCGACCCTCTGGCCCAAGGGAATGAAATTCTGCGGGGCGCCCTACGTCTATTGCTGAATCCAGCCTCCGCCCAGCACCAGGTCGTCCTGATAGAATACTGCGGCCTGGCCCGGGGTGACGGCCCGCTGGGCCTCGTGCAGTTTCACCCTCGCCCGGCCACCGGGCAGGGGGTGTACCGTGGCGGGGGTGCCGGGATGATTGTAGCGTATTTTGACCTGCGCCTCGAAGGCTTCCGGAGGCGTCGGAAACGGAATCCAGTTGCACTGATGGACGGTGAATTCATCCCGGTCCAGCGTCGAGCCATCGCCGACCACGACCCGGTTGGCCGGAGGATCAAGTTCGACCACATACAGGGGCTTGGGCGACGACAATCCCAGGCCCTTCCGCTGGCCAATCGTATAGAACTCAATGCCGTCGTGATGCCCGAGCACCCGGCCGGCTGTGTCCACAATCTCCCCGCGATGCTTCTGCACCAAGCGGGCCTTTTCCAGGAAGCCGCCATAATCGTTGTCCGGCACAAAGCAGATCTCCATGCTCTCCTCCTTGTCGGCCGTCTTGAGCCCGCAATGACGCGCGGTGTCGCGGGTGTTGCTCTTGGTCATGTCGCCCAGCGGAAACAGGACGCGGGAGAGCTGCTCCTGACGAAGCGAGAAGAGGAAGTAGCTTTGATCCTTCCGCAAGTCCTTGCCGCGCCGCAGCAGGGTGCGACCGCTGGCCGGGTCCCTCTCCAGACGGGCGAAATGTCCGGTGGCAATGAAGGCTGCCCCCAACCGGTCCGCCCGTTCCAGCAGGGAACCGAATTTGAGATGCTGATTGCACATGACGCATGGATTGGGGGTGCGTCCAGCCTTGTATTCATCCGCGAAGTACCGGATGACGCGGTTCTGGAACTCGGCCGCCTCATCCACCAGATAGAAGGGGATGTCCAGTTTGTGGCAGACCGCGCGCGCATCGGAAACCGCCTGCGGCCCGCAACATTTGTCCTCGGCCCGCGACACACAATCCTGCGGCCACAACTTGAGGGTCACTCCGACGACCTCGTAACCCTGTTCGATCAACAGCGCCGCCGTGGTAGAGGAATCCACTCCTCCACTCATGCCGACGAGCACCCTGATTTTTCTCGGGACTGACACTGGTCCGCCAGGATAGACGGCGCGGGCCGGGGAGTAAACCACCAGCGCCCCGACAATTGAGGGGGACGCGGGCTGGTGCGGCGGCGGAAAGAAGCGGCAGGCTTCAGAGGTGGGGATGGGGGAGGGGCGGGCTGAAAGAAACGCGGCCCCTTCCCGGCGCATGGGAGCCAGCCTCGGGTCCAGCAGGCGAAGGAAACACTGGGAGTCTGGTGACACTGGCGATGCAGGTTTGGCGGTCGACTCCGCCTGCGTTTGGGCCTCTCACCCCAAGACAATTGTCCAAAATGAAGCCTGGTCCGGTTGCCCTCAGCGCTTGCCAAGGAGCGAGGGGGGCCGCATCATTGACCCGCTTATGAAATCGCGTATTCCGCTTTTGGTTCTGGTGGTGGTGTCTCTGGCCTTGCTGGTCGCCTTGTTGGCCACTCGGCGCGAGGCCTCCGAGCAGGTTGCTGCCAAGGATGAGATCATTCTGGATCATTCCAACAATTTGCAGACCACCTCCATCGCCTTGGACCAGGTTCGAGGCGAAAAGACCCGATTGGAGAAGGAACTGGCGACCCTGACCACCAATTACGTCAGCCTTTCGAATTCCTACCAGACCACCACCGGCGCTTTGGCAACCACCGAGTCCACCCTGGCCCAAACCAAATCCACCCTGGACCAGGTGCAGTCCGCCTTGGATCTGGCCGAGAGCAAAATCAATGATCTCGAGGGCCAAAACCAGGAATTGGACCGGAAGACCACCGATCTGAATGCTTCCCTGACCACCCTGACCCTGCAGATCGAGGAAACCCGGCGCCAGCTCTCGATGGCCGAAGGTGACAAAGCCCTGCTCCAGGCGGAACTCGAAAAGCTGATGGCCGACAAGGCCGAACTGGAACGTCAGCTGAACGATCTGGAGGTTCTCAAGACCCAGATCCGGAAGTTGAAATCCGAACTGGCAATCTCCCGCCGGCTGGATTGGATCCGGCGCGGTATTCTGGGCGCCGATGATATGAAGGGCGCCACCCGACAGATGAACACCGCCCGTGAATCCATCGAGTCCGCGGAGAAGAAGTCCAGGGAGCCCGAGTCCGCGGAGAAGAAGTCCAGGGAGCCCAATTACGACCTGAATGTCGAGATTCTCGAGGACGGGTCCGTGCGTGTGCTGACCCCGGGAACGAATGCCCCGGCCGCCGGCGACTCCGGGCAATAGGGGCCCCGTCGCTCCGCGTCCCCGGACTTCACCCGATGGAATTGAACTCCGTTGCAGCCGGTTCGTGAAACCGCGACCTCGCCGCAGAGAATTGATTACCGGTTATGCCAACCTACGGTTACATTTGCGAAAAGTGCGGTCATGAATTTGAGACGTTTCAATCCATGACCTCGGATCCGCTCCGGACCTGCCCGGAGAACCTGTGCGCCAAGAAGCGCTGGGGACGGGGCAGGGTGAAACGAACCATCGGCGGCGGAGCCGGTCTTCTGTTCAAGGGCAGCGGGTTCTACATCACCGACTATCGCAGCGAGGGATACAAACAGGCTGCGCAGAAGGAAACCAAGCCCGCGGCATCTTCGCCGGCGGGAACTGACTCCAAACCCGCCGCCAAGTCGGAGCCCAAACCTTCCAAACCGGCCGCCTCCTAGGTCGGGCCGGATCCTGATGTGAACCTGCACCGCACGGGAGTCCTCAACCTGATTCTGGCGTTCGGGTTCGGTGCGTCGGCACCCGCGGAAACCCCTCGCCTCCCGGTCCAGAGCGCGTCCGGGCAATTCAGCGTGCAAGCGATCGAATCCAGGTCTTTGCCGGCCCGATTCGACCTCGCCTCGGATCCGGATCTGCTCGAGCTCGATCCGACGCTGCTCATCGTATCCGCGGAACGTCTGCGTCAGCACCTCTGCCGCGAGATGGGCGACACCTCCCCGTGGCAGGGACGCATCCTGTTCAGTTTGCGCCCGGCGGAATCCCTGGAAGCCCCCGCCCGGCTGCGTGCGGAATGGCAGGGCAAGGGATGGCAGTACCAGGTGTCCCTGCCAAACTACATTCAGCGCGACCGTTTTGTCCGCACGCTCGTGGAGGTCAACCTGATGGAGATGGCCAACCGGAATTCAGCGGGCCGGACCGTGGAGATCCCCGTCTGGCTCACCGAGGGCCTCACCAGCCTGCTGCTGGTCTCCTATTCGATCGAGATTATTCTGCCCCCACCCCGGCTTCAGGTGCGCGGCGTGCGCACCACCCCGTGGTCGGTGGAAGCAAAGAGCTACCAGCCGCTGGCGCAAGCCCACGCCCAGCTTCAGACCAACGCCCCTTTGAGCATCGAGCAGATGAGCTGGCCCACGCCCGCCTCGCTTTTGGGCAGGAAGGGCCAAACCTACCGCAGTTGTGCGCAGCTGCTGGTTACCCGCCTGCTTCGGCTGCCCGAGGGGCCCGCGCTGCTCAATGCGTTCATTCGGAATCTCGGCCGACACTACAACTGGCAGGTGGCATTTCTGGACGCCTATTCGTCACAGTTTCCCACCTTGCTCGACTTTGAAAAATGGTGGGCGTTGCAGGTCGCGCACTTCACCGGGCGCGAGCTGGGTGCCACCTATGGCTACGGAGACAGCGTGTTGCGTCTGAAACAGGCGGTGCTGTTCCCGGTGGAAGTCCGGTTCCAGACCGATGATCTGCCCCTGCACGGGGCGATGCGCCTTCAAACGGTGATCGAGGAAAGGGACCTGCAACAACAGCAGCGCGCGATCAACCGGACGCTGGTCGAGTTGAACCTGCTTCGGGCGCGCATCGCGCCGGAGTTGATCGGCCTCCTGGACGACTACCGGCTGACCCTGGAAAGCTACCTGCGCAACCGCAACCGGTCCGGGCTCTATGTGGTCCGGGGGCTCAACCGCCAGGTGGCGCTGAATGCGGTGGTGCGACGAACCCTCCAGGAGCTGGATCAGCTCGACGCGGAGCTGGAGGCGCTGCTCCCCGCCCCCGCCCGCGTGGATGCCCTGGTCGATTTGCCCCAGTGATCCCGGAAACCCACCCCGCTTGACACCCCTCGGATCAATTCTATCTTGCGCCCTGAATTCATGCAGCGGATGAATCCAACTCCCGGCGACACAGACACTGCAACCGGATCCTCGGCCGAACTGCTGAAGCAGTTTCGATCCGCGGGACGTGGTTTCTGGCGCAATGTTTCAGATGCGGACTGGAACGACTGGCGCTGGCAGCTCAAGCACCGCATCAACACCCCGGAGCAGCTCAACCGGCTGATGCCCAGCCTGACGCCGGAGGAGTTTGCGGGCGCCAAGCTGGCCAACCACAAGCTCGCGCTCGGCATCACGCCCTACTTCTTCAACCTGATTGATCCCGCGGACGAAAACTGCCCCATCCGCTGGCAGGTCATCCCCCGCGAACAGGAAACCCATACCGCCGAGTGGGAAATGAGCGATCCCTGCGGGGAGGACTCGCACTCGCCCGTCCCCGGCCTGGTGCATCGCTACCCGGATCGCGTGCTGTTTCTCGTGACGGACCGCTGCGCCAGCTACTGCCGCTACTGCACCCGTTCCCGGCTCGTGAGCAATGCCAGCGGCTACGATTTCCATCCCAATTTCGAGGCGCAGATTGATTACATTCGACGGACGCCGGCTGTTCGCGACGTGCTGCTCAGCGGCGGGGATCCCCTGCTCTTGAGCGATGAGAAGCTGGAGAACCTGCTGAGCCGGCTCCGCGCGATCCCCCACGTCGAGTTCCTGCGCATTGGCTCGCGCATTCCCATCTTCCTGCCCCAGCGCATTACGCCGGAGCTGTGTGACATGCTGCGCCAGTTCCATCCCCTGTTTCTGAGTGTCCACTCCAATCATCCACGCGAGCTCACCACCGAAGTGCGCGACGCCCTCGGGCGGCTCGCGGACGCCGGGATTCCGCTCGGCAACCAGTCCGTGCTCCTCCGCCATGTGAACGACAGCGCGGAGGTCATGAAGGCTCAAGTGCAGAAACTGCTCATG